>RCNQ01000220.1 GCA_003731675.1 Bacteroidetes/Chlorobi group bacterium ChocPot_Mid | reverse complement strand
TTCTTTGACCTGATTTGAATCAATAAAGAATATTACTTTAGCTCCCGGCATTGGGAATCCCAAAGCACCGCCATTTGTTTTCAAAAGTACCTGGTCACCTGGCTTTGGCATTACCATATCCAAAGCTTTCGCTTCGTCGGTAACTCTCCATTGTGGAATAGGTCCGTTCAACCTCCCATTTTTTGCCATATCAAAAGCAAATGTTACACCTGATGCCAAAAACGCATTAACAAAGTATATGGTATCTTGTCCGTCAGTTGAAACCGCATTAAGATAGAACCTGCCTTGCTGTCCTATTGCAATTCTGTTGCCTGCTTTATATCTTTCAGGTGCTAAATTCCCAGGAAAAGCATATTTCTTATTTGCATCAAATGTAGCCACCTGACTCCCATTTATCCAACCATAACTTGATAAATTGTATTTCCCAATAAAGTCATTGTTATTTCTTCCTAACATTTGTAAATGCGGGAACATATTTCCATAACCTGTATCAATACTCATATGTTCAACTGGTAATGGATATGTAACTAATACCGAATCCCCATTCAAATCAGGTCTCTTAAAACTAACAACATTCTTGACATCCATTAAAAGATAATTACAAACAAAATCTTTTGCTTGAGCTGTCTTTTCCGATTTAAGATTCAATGTTTCCTGTCCGCCTGCTTTAAACTCAATGAGGTATTCAGCAGGTCCGTTATTATAACTTCCGTATGTAGTTACGCCATATTCCGGTCTAACCATCCATGTTAACTGATTCATTGTATCCCTTGTTATCAGTCTGTTCCCATAAACATCAAGTCCTGTTGCTTGTGTTCTATAAACAATGCTCGAGTCATAGGTAGATATTATATCCCCGCTTATATCACTTAAAAAGTTAATTGGAATTCTCATATCACCTTTAACAATCGGACTTGGTCTCCCACCAACAGGAGGATAAATCGCTGATGAATCAGGTCTGTAAACACCTCCTCTTTGCTGAGCTGTGTAATTGAAGCTAAAGCCAAGAGTTCCATATGCAGGTTGTAAGAAACCATAGGTATAATAATAACCAGGTGTCTTGAAATCTCCTGTTGTTATAAAAGAACTTCTTGTTATAACTGTATCATTACCAAGTTCGGCTGTATTGATTTTTATATTTCTGACTGTATCAGTTATTCCTTCGTAATCAACAACCCATGAAATTGCATTTTCTGTAAATCCACCTCGAATATACGCTTGTCCACTCGTTTGCTCAAGAAATGTTTCACCCTGGAACAACAATCTGTCATTATCGCTCTTATCCTTGATAGTAATTAATGAACGGTACATGCTGTATGGATATGTTTTCTGTACAGGTGAATTTCCAACTCTCTTTGATATTGTTATATTGGATAAAACCCAGGTAGGATTAAATTCCATTTCAAGAGTATGACCGCTGAAAAGCTGTCTCACCCTGTCAGGGTCAATTCCGTATAGTTTAAAGTTATACAATCCACCTATCCTGTCGTTATCAATATATTTTACTTGATATGAAGGTGGTTGCATAACAGCGGCGGCTCTCGGATATGTCTTTTTGACATTTGGTAAACCTTCGAAAGCGGCATTTAATTTTCTTGGTGTTGGCTGTGTATAATCACCTTCATCATAAGCTAAAAGTTTATAATAATAAGGTACATTATTAATCAACTTCTCTGTTTTAGCAGGATTCAGGTTGAAACCAATTTCACCGCTTCTGTTGTCATCTCCTATATCAGTAAATCTGTTGCCCATTGTTATTTCTTTCATAAAAGGTGCAATTATTCCGAACCTAACATCAGCCCTGTCTTCAAAATTGGGGAATTCAACCTTAACCAATCCCCTTTGTATGAACGAATAAATTGAATCCAATGCTCTTCTTACAAGAACAGTATCACTCATTGCTTTTGTAATATCTACAGGATGAAGCTGGTCCATAACAAGTTGATTTACTCCGTCAATTTGAATTATACGGTATGTATTTTTCAAATATTTTATTTTTGTTAAAGTATCCATCCCATTAGGGAAATTGGCTGTATCACTTGCTTTAACATTGACTGTTACTCTTCGCCAGTATAATGGATTGAAATCCAACAAAGCTCTGTTTAGTCTTATTGTTCCTATAGCGACACTATCCAGTAGAAAATGCCTGTTCTTAGGGTCATCTGGATTGTAAGGGTCATACCATAAAGGGAAATCACTTTCCTTGGTTTTGCTCAGGAAGTAATCAGCCCATGGCTTTTGCAACAATGCAGTATCAATACTATGAATGAATACATTCATTGTTGTGTCCTTATCCCATCTCCTCCAAGGATAAATCTGATTCGTAATTGTCTTCATATTTTTCCATACAAAAGTGCTTGGTCCGAAAGGAACAAATCCTTTGGCAATTCTCATCACTTTGACTGCAAATGTGTCAAGTTCAAGCTGTCCCGATAAATTTCTCTCATATACAGGACCTACAATTTCTAATGAGTCAATCTGAGGCATTGATAAGTCCTCTGGATTTGTACCTGCTCTTCTGTAAGATTTCTTAAATGGTGTCGGCATTTCCCATTGAGCTATTTGCTTCCAACCCATAGGTCCTTTTCCTGAAGTATATTTAATCGAAGGACTGACTTCATCAACATCAAAAGTATCCAAATCAGTTCTTCTTGCCCTGTATAAACGAAATCCCATAAAGTCCAGACCTCTCTCATACTTATCAGAGGTTATTTCAGAAGTGCTGTCCCACATAATTGTTACACCATGATTCAATGGGTCCCATCTGTAAATAATAGACTTATCAGGAGGAATAGGCGCCTGGAAATTATTATCATAAACCTGTTGTGCGAATTTATCTTTTCTGACTAATTCGACTAAGTCTTCCTTAGAACCATCTGCATCTGCTTTTATTGCATTTGCTAATATCATACCAACTACTGTTCTTACAGTATCGCCCGGTAACATATTAAAAGGTCCGGTTGCCATTAGGAATCTGTAATCACCAGCTTCACCTTCACCTTGTTCGATAATCTGCCCAGACAGATAATTATATCTATTCTCATCATCTGCTATATCATCATTAATAGGCCATCTTCTGAATGTCTTTAATCCTAACTGATAATCATTAGAATACCACCTTCTGTCTTTTCTCGGATAATTAACCAATCCCGCTTCAAAAGTCAAATACTTAACGCAAACTTCTTCATCATTTATTGTGTCTTTTTCGATACACATCTGACACATATTTACCGTCTGTCCGTTAATTACTGTATCAATCGTTCTGTCGCATTGCAAAACAGCTGGACTTTCAAGGAAGTCAAAACCAAGATAACCAAAACCATTACCTTTTTCACCCCTGTCATCTCTTGTCCATTGAACAGCTAAGTTCAAAGTTTCATCTTCACTGTAATACTTTGCAAAGTCATTCCCTGCTCCTGCTGTAACGTTTGGTGAACGTGCTATATCAACATCCATAACAGGTGCCAGCCATGCATTTAATAAAGTGTCAGATGATTTATTAATTATTTCATATCGTATGAAAATAAAATCCTTGTAATCTCCAAAGCCCCATGAATAAATGTATTGTTCAAACTGTAATCGCATAGGATAACCAAGGTTTCTTCTGTACTCGACACCACCTTCATAAAAATTTAAATCAGTATCTTTATATGTACAAAATATATCTTCACCTGAGATAAATGCTGGTCCTTTCTTATAATTCGTCAGATTTCTTTCATCAGGATTATTTATATAATACCCAAAATACCTGTCAAATTTTAATATATCATTATCATTAGGACTTGCATCCCATATGGGCCAGTTTGGTCCTTCGTCAGTATTGATTGCAACTCCATCACTTGTCCTGAAATCTGTAGAAAAATAGGAACGATATTTGTAAATATCTGTATTGTCAATTTCGTCACCATCTTCTATTCTGCCGGGTACCATCCAGCTTGCACCAGAGTTCGGGTTATAAGTCAGCTCACACAGTTTGGAGAGTTTGCGGTACTTCTTAGGATTATCAACTGTTCCTGTATCCGTCCAAACCCACTTTTGTGCAGCAAACCAAACACCACCACCAAATAAATATTGGTTTAGAGAGCCACGAGGCCAATAACCTCCACCACGGTTTTGAGCAACATCGAGGAACAATATTCCGTAGTTAGTAACAGGAAACTGGAAATTACTTACACTATTCCTCTGCAAGTCAAAATTCTGTGTCGCTTTTCTCTGTACTTCCTCTTTTTTCCCGCTTTTTTCTTTAATCGCCGCATTACTTTCTATTGATGCCAGCATAAAAAAGCCAAGCAGTAAAAGAACTGAGAACCTCAATCCAATTTGTTTTTTCAAAATATTTCTTTTTATCTTTCTCATAATCATTCACATCTATAAATTTATCAAAATTATTTCTAATTAAAACCAGAAGAAGAAAGTGAAGAATACACTTCTCGGTGTCTGGTATGTCCCCTGAAACTGTACATTTGTACTTAATTGTGCCAAATACGAATCGAATTTTTCTTGCTGACTGACAACACCGTTACCATCTTTATCGGCATATTTGCTGTATAGTCTATTTCCATAATTATCGTATTGTGTGGACTGCAATGTTAATGGATTTGCAAAATCTGCATCTCTATAAAGTGGCTCACTGCTGAAATCACCTACTTTACGTCTGAATGACAAGCCCATATCATCAGGGTCTCCTGTCGAAGTATAAATTGACACTGGTCCATTCAGGTTAAACACATTGTAAACAAATAACGAAAATTCAATAGCTGTTTTTCCCCAGCTGGAACCAAACCAATCACGTAACATAAATTGTTTTGAGATTCTCATATCTGTTTGCCAGTATGATGGACCTCTTTCTGTTCTAATTTCACCGATTGCTCTTCCGTTCAAATCTGTTTTAGTATATGGTGCACCACTTCTCCAAGTAGTCGTGAAGTTCAAATTCACATTTTCCAATGGTTGAATTCCTCCGATTGACGGACCTTGATTGTTTGCCCAAATCAAATCAATTAGGAAAGTTATTCTGTGTCGGATATCACCTGCAGTCGGAAATTCAGATAAAGGAAATGCTGGTAATTCACTGTAAGGGTCTATTGGTGTCATATAGTTGTCACCGGGAGAACTCGAAGTTGCTACTGCTTGTGCTAAGCTGTAGTTCAACCTTAATCCTAAATGGTCAGAATATGTCGGTCTCTTATATAATGTCAATTCCAAACCTTTGATATTTCCATATTCAGAAACAGCATATTGAAAATAAGGAATTGGAACAGCAGGAACATAGACCTGCCCCAACTGATTGTAAACATCTTTGTAATAAGCCGCAACTGACAATGCGAATTCATCTGTCAGCTGATTATTGTAACTCGCCTCATAAGCATTTGTTCTTTGTGCTTCCATGTTCGGGTCGCCCAATATCTGATTTCCTCTCAATCGGATTGTAGAAAAACCATCATACATATACATCAATGTAGGCATTTGGAAAAACAATCCGTAGTTTATTGTAATGTTTGACCTGTCAGTTATTGGATATGCAACATTAATTCTTGGACTGATTTGCCACTTTAAAGAACTTTTTGCAAACCCTGTATCCGATGTTATTGATACAAATTGGTCTAACTGAGTCCTGTAATCTGCACCAGGTAAAAACATATCAAACCTCAATCCAGGACTGATGATTATACCCTTATAAGTAATCTGGTCTAATGCATAAAATGAACCCTTCATAGGATTATATGGCTTGCTTGTCTTTTCCCAACCTTTCGGGTCTAAAGTATAAAAGTTACCACCCCATTGACTTGTATAAACATCAAAAAACGGGTTACCATCCCAAGGTAAACTGTTTGAATGTCGGTTCAATGTAAAGTAAGTAAAATCAAATCCAGTTTTAAACATATGCCTGAACTCGCCTTCAAACACCTTAGTAAAGTTTCCGTCAACTGTCCAGATATTACTGCTCCTGAATTCAAAAGCACTCGTATTCCCATGCTGATAAAATGATTGCGTCCTTCCGTATGGATTGTTTGTTCCCGTTGCATCTCCAGGACCTTCTATATATCCTGTTAATGGATTTCGTTGATTGAAGTCAAAACTATTATACCCGTCAGCAGTGAATGCTGTTTTCTTAATTACTTCATAATTATCAACAATTTTATTATTTCCATTGACTAAAATACTACCTGAAACCTGATATTTATCTTGTGGTTCCCATAAATCAAATCCTGAAAAATATCCAGGGTCTTCCCAACCAATTCGTTTGGACACTTGTTCTGTTATATTCGATGTAGCTACAGTAAATTCATAATAACTTGTTGGACTTAATGTATGATTAATCCTTGCAAATAATTTATTATTGAATTCATTCCCTACTGGTTGCTTAGCTACTCTTTCAGGAATACCATTTGTAAGTGGTTTCCCATTAGCATCTCTTTTCCAGTCACTTTTTTGCCAGTCCCAAATCCAGCCCTCATCATTTCCATATAACCATGACCATGAAGAATTCTCCCAGTTTTGACTACCAATGCTTGCTCCAAGTCGAAGTTCAACACCTTCAACTATCCTGAACTTCATTCTTGCTTCAATATTTTTTTCCCACATTTGCTGGTCTGGTAAAAGCCCGAGGTTATTACCAATCGGGTCATAAATTTCAAATCCGGCTCCGTTATATTTTCTGTAAGTATAGTTAGAAGATATATAAAAAGTTGAGTTTTCCAGTATCTGCAATGGTCCACCGGCACCAAAAGCAAACCTGTGTTGTCCCGGTCCCTGAAGTTTTGCACCATCACCTGAATTAACTGATTGATAAGCTCCTTTTGCGGCATCGTAAACAAGTTTTTTGCCATTTGCTTGTGAACCAAAAAGTGGGTCAACATCTGTTCTCCATCTGACATAACCTTCATACCTGTCAGTTCTTCCTGTTTTAACAACTGTATTGACAATGCCACCCATTGCATCTCCATATTCAGCCGAAAAACCACCTGTCATAACCTGTATTTCTTCAGTATCAAATTCTGTAGGTCCCGCAGAGCCTGCACCACCACCTGTAAATTGATTGCTCACGTCAATACCATCAACTTTCATTTTGGTTTCATCAGACCTGCTACCTCTGATTGAATATCCATCACCTGTAGAAACAACACCTGCTGTCAACCCAATAACAGAAGCAATACCTTCACGGGCAACTGTTGCGATTTCCTCGCTTGACATAGTCCTTTTTTGTCCAATCTCGGTATTGTTAACCATTACCCTGTTTGCTGTAACGACAACAGTTTTTGTTACCACTTCTTTCGTTGCCATCTGCACTGATATTTCAGCAGTCTGGTCGGCAGATATCTTCACTCCGACTACTTCATAATCCTGATAACCAACAGAAGTAACCTTAATAGTATAGGTTCCTGCATCAATATTCGTAATCGTAAAGCTTCCATCAGCATTCCTTACAATTGTTCCACGTGTGGTTCCGAGAATCTTAACGGTCGCTCCCATCACAGGTTTGCCTTCCTGGTCCACTACCTTACCCTTCAATGAACCGTAAATACTTGCCTGGAGAGAAAGCGGATACGAAATTAATGCCATTATTAATATTATTAAAAGTTTGCGCATTTTTTACTCCATTTTATATAAAAATTCAAATTATTCAAATTATTTAATTACATTCATCATTTTCGTTGTCTGATAACCATCAATCTGGAGTGAAATATAATATACTCCTGAACTTAAAGCTTCTGTTTTAAACTGATGATAACTTGTACCCACATTAACATTGCTCAATTCATACCCAATTACTTTATTTCCCAAAATATCATAAACTGATAAATCAATTGATGCACTCTTTTGTTCATTATATAGTCTGATTGATGCAATATCATTTACTGGATTCGGCATTACCTCAAAATTCAATTTTGAATTATTTACAACTTCATTTTCTACCGAAACAGGAGCTGAAAACAATCCTATCATTAAATACTGGTCTAATCCAGCCACAAATTGACTATCTCTCTCTGATTCGCCTGCTTTTATTTTTGAATACAACTTCATTATCGGTACATTACTTGCATCTGGTACATAATCCGGTAACAATGTTGCTCTGTCTATCTCATCACTGTTGGTAACGTTAATTTTATCACCCCATTTTGTGCCATATTTGGTTTTTGAAGCTAAATATATATCAGTAGTTCTGAAGGTTCCTGCTGTCGAATTGTAATCTTCCAAATCTACCCATTTAACAACAAGTGCAGAACCATCAGCTGTTCCAGCCATTTGTAACTCTATATCCGACGGATTTTGTCTTTCGTTGGCAGTATTCAAAACATCTGTGTAAACGATATATGCTCCTGAATTATCGGCAACTTTTCTCATTCCCCAAGCTCCCATCTGCTTGTATATCTCAACTATCTGACTGCCAACCAATTGCTGTCCGGCATCATACAATGCTCCGTGAACAACTATACTCCATTCACCATTGCTGAAAGGTACAAAACCTTTTGTTGTATAATTAAATACAAAAGAACCACCAGGATACCCCTGATCGCTCACATAAGCATCTCTAACCTCAATGGGTAATTGCTCAAAGTCTTCCCATGTTAATCCGTTATCTGTCGAGCGGGAAACTCCGACTGTATTAGGATTAGTTGAACCGGGGTCATCATTATAAAATCTACCATAGCAAGCCAGATAAATAACACCATCATCAGCTCTTCTCATATCAATCAATTGATTGTATCTTGAACCTGCCTGGTCAACTACCATGAATTTGTTGGAATTCCATGCGTCTGGAATACCTTCTGTAAATGGTGTTTCAATATCATTTTCTACTCTTCTTAAAGCAAAATGACTTGCATTAGCAAAATCAGTATTGTTTTTTGGATAAATCTCACTTGCGGCTAACCACACAAATTCTCCCGGTTTTCCGGGTTTTTCGAAAGCAACAATTTTCGAATCATTACTCCAAGAATAACTAACATCTCTAAATATCGGGTCATTGTTTGCTGTCATTGGAATAGGTGCAGGATTTGCTTGATTCCAAAGCACAGAGACATATCCTTTCCACTCACTTGTACCGTTTGGATAATAATCAATTACAGGAAAGTTTGAAGCTACATATTGAGTATTATTCATTTTAAAACCATAGCAGGTCGGGAATCTTGCTTCAAAATATCCTATATCATTTTTATCATAAAGTAATATCGGGTCTGACCATGTAAAACCATTGTCAGATGACATTTTCATGAAAATATTATATGTCCAGTTAGTTCCGCTATAACCCGCATGCTCTAATTTGTGTTGGCTGTAAAATCCCCTTTTCACTGTGATGAGATTATTAGTTGTCCTGTCATAAACGTATGGTTTATTCTCCATCACATAGAAATAAGAATAAGCATTTGCCAAAGAATCAATAGTAATAAAATTCTCATCAAGAATTTTATCAGATTTTTTCGTACTTATCAAATTCTCATTCGTAAGTTTTACTCCATTGAATTGAATTTCATCCTTCGGTTGATAATACTTCTGCTTGATAATTTCCTGAGAAGTTAATCCTGCTGTCGTAATTGCTATTACTAACATGACAGAAAAAATTCTGTAAAAATAATGTTTCATCGAGTCCTCCAAATAACTAGTATAAAAATATTTATATTTATTTTCCTTTAATTATAATTCAATTTTCAATTTTAAATAAGTTTCAAATATAACAATCTTTTTTATTTAATTATAATACTTATATCTTAATTTTTATTAATAATCATTTCAAAATTTAAATTCGATTCCGTAAAGCAAAGCCGCACTGTATTTGAATATTTTCTCATCTTTATTGAAATTTGAAAAGTTTGCATTGAACATTCTGCCTTCAGTTCCTACAGTAATCTTGAAACCATTAAACAATGAATATTCTGCATAAAGTCTTCCATAACCCATTGCACCTTCACTACTTCCACCCAATCCTACTCTGCCTGTAAATGCAAAATCTCTTACTCTGACAAAACTATTTTCATAAAAAATCGTTCCCCATAACAATTGTTTATCTGCATTTATACTAATTTCTTGCGGATAACCGATAGAAAAATCGTATCCACCTTCATAAGATTCTACTCCGCTTATACCACCGATTTTATGTTCGACATTTACAACACCTTTATCAACATAAGTATATCTGCTCAAACCTAACTCTACTCCAAACCGTTCATCCTGATTAACTGCATAAGCAACACTTTGCGAAAAGTGTGAAATACTTATCTTTTTTACACTTAAATCCCCGTTAACAAAATCCGAACCATACATAGAGGACACTTCTACTTCACTTTCAGATTTGTTATCTAATAGTAAAAGCGGTTGTAATGAAATATACTTTGTACTGCCTGTATTAGCTATACCATTGTATATCAAATTTATAGGTAAATTATTTGAGAGTTTTGAATAATTAAAATCTCTTCCGTCAAAACTCAATGCAGGATTTGTTGCGTTAGATAACTCGCCTAAATTTTCAGATTCAGGTTTTTCATTTATTGAATTAATGGGAGGGTTAATATTGCTTTTTACAGATGATTCTGTTCGCTCAATTGCTTCATTGGCAATTACTTCATTGCTTAAATAATTATTATTTTCATTATTAATTAAAGATGCCGTTAAAAGCTGTGGCTCTTGTCTATTTTTTAATGATTTAACACTTTTATCACTCTTTGATGATTTAGCTAAATTATAGTTTTGTTCAGAAATTAATGAATTTTCTTCAATATTTTCATGCTTGTTAGAAATTGTTGTTCTATGATTGAATTTCAAATCGCTAATCTCAAAAACAAAAATGAACATGAAAAAAGCAATAACTGCTGCCATCAATGGAAAAGATGACCATATAAATCCCCTTCGTCGCTGACGGGTTGATGCCTCAGGTGCATTCGAAAAGATACGCATAAGTATCATATCTTCAGTTTCTGCAACTAATTTATCCGGAGGATTTATTGACGAAGCATCCTCTCTCATAGCCAATTGTAAGCTAACTGCAGAGTCAAATTTGAATCTTGCGGTTTCACATTCATTCGAATTTAAATCCGAAGTCATGCTATTCCACAAGATTTCGTCCTCTTTTTCGGTTAGCTCTCCGTCAAGGTATTTCGATATTAATTCATCAAGATTCATTTATTTCCTGCTTAATTGGTGCTAATAATTTTCTTAATATTTCTCTTGCTCTGTGAACCCTTACTTTCGCCAATGAAAGTTGAATTCCAAGTATTTCTGCTATATCCTGATAAGAGCAATCTTCATATTCCCTAAGGATTATTGCTTCTTTCAAAGGTAACGGCAAAACTGCAAGAGCTTGTTCCACAAAGTCCTTCATTGCAACATCTCTTTGCTTTGGTTGAGGATTATGAAAATATGTCTCATCAAAATCATCATACTCCTTTCTGGTTCTCATCAGATTATAGCATGTATGCCTTGCTATTGTGAATAACCATGCCGCAAAGTTTTTGCCTCTGAATTCCTTTCTGTGTTCATAAACTTTAATAAAAGTCTCCTGAAAAGCATCTTCAGCTAACATAGTGTCATTCAACATTCTCAAACAAAAGCGATAAACTTTCCTATTATATTTCGCATACAATATCTTAAAAGCTTCAGCACTTCCTTTTCTTAGTTCCTCCATCTCATTTCTGAGGTTTTCAGAATCAATATTTGAGTTATCGTCTAACATTATTATACTATTTTGATAACTTTTCAGTTCTTTAAATCAAAAGACACCATTTAGTTTGAAAAAGTTACAAATTTTAACAAATTATCCATCATTTTTTATCTATCGAATAATCTAATTTTCCAATATATTGTTAATTCTTTTATTTTATTTACATTTAACGTATCCCATTTACAAAAATAATAAATTTCAGGATAATTATATCATTATCGAATAATCTTATTCAATATTTGAGCTTACGGATTGATTAATATCTGATACAAAATCAATATTTTTTCAAAAAATAAAAAACCCAATGATAAAATCAAAGGGTTTAATCTCGGTAGTAAAATATCTTATGTCAATCTTCTGTCAATTTCTTCTTGTTCTGTCGTCTGTTACAACTGACATTTTTATTCCATTCTCCTTCTTCCTGGTCCACCTCCCGGTCCATCCCCCTGACCACGCCGCATCATCATTTCTGACAATTCCTTAAAGAATCTGTCCTCAAAAACAAGATATTTTGCATAATTCTTGTCATCAAGGATTTCTTTCATTGCTTTCAGTTTCTCGATATGCATATTTGAAAACTTCTCCTGCTCTATTAGCAGTTTTTGAGATAATTTCTTTATTTCATCTATTGATGCATTATCTTTTAAAGAATTAAATAATTCTTCAGATATTTTATCAACAATATCTTTCTGTTCTTCCAGCTTATTTTCCCAGCTCGTGTATTTCACAAGGAATTTATCTGCTTCCTCATCACTGAGTTTAAGAACCTCGAGAAGTTTCATTTTTTTAATTTGCTTAATCCTCTCTTTAGGTCTTTTGGGCGGTTGTCCGTCAACCTCCATATTTGGTATTACAAGAAAGAGTAATATCCCAATTATAATACTATGTGTTAAAATCCGCATTTTCAAGCTCCTTCAGTATTTGTTCTATATCGTCTTCTTTCAGATTTTCAATTTTATTAAATAAATCGTATTGTTTTGTATTTTCAAATTTAGTAAAAGTTATTTTATCATTCAAAACTTGTTCAGTAAATATTTGCTCATAAAGTGATTCGATTTCATTCGCATAATTAAGCGAAGCCAGATTTAAAATGTATTCAGAATTTGAATTAAAAGGATGAGTAGTTATTTTTTCCATTGAGGATAGCAATTTCTCTTTCGTTATATCCTCAGAAAAGATTTTATTCACATCACTATGATTAATTTTTGTAAATGTCTGGTTATCCCTGACATTTGGAGTGTTCCCATCGAATAAATTTAAATAAGAAATAATAATAATCACCAATGCTAAACCAGTAGCAGGGATAAAATACTTACTAAAGCGATTCAGTGAATAACTGAATTTATTTTTCTTATAAATTTTTTCATTTACAATGACGGATACATTTCTCGTATAACCAGAAATGATACTATCAATTTTTTCTTGTTTAACTCTGTTAAAAGTATGTTTCACTTCTTCAACTTCTTTAATCATTTCCGGATAAAAGGGCAAAGAATCTTCAAAAGCCTTTTTTTCGGATTCTGATAACTTCTGAAATACATAATCACAGAATAATTCCTGCATTTCATTTAAACTCAGTATGTTTGTCTCTTTCTGTGCCATGTTATTATCCTATTTTTATTCAAAATTCATAATATCATCTTTATTTAATAATTTAGACAATTTCTTTGTTGCCTGATAGTAATTAGCTTTTAACCCACCAACACTTGTTCCCAATATCTTCGATATTTCTTCATAAGGCATTTCATCGAAATAACGAAGTGAGAAAGTTTCTCTTTGTTTTTTAGGTAGGATCATTAATAGTTTTAATAATCTCTCTTCATATTCATTGTTAATATACTTTTCCTCAGGATTTAATGTCCCATCTGTAATATTTTCCAATTCATCTTCAAATTCATCTTCAACTGATGTTTTACTTTGGAAAATTCCAAAAAATTTCTTTTTCCTCAAATAATTTGAACAGACATTAAACGTAATTCTATAAAGCCATGTTTTTAAACTGCTTTCCTCCCGAAATTGCCTGATATTCTTTAATGCCTTTATAAAAACCTCTTGTGTCGCATCATCAGCATCATCATAAGATTTTAAATATCTCAAAGCAGTGTTAAACACAAAATTCTGATATTTCCTCATAAAAGCAGTAGCGGCTCGCTCTTTATCACCACTTTCGAGTTCCCGAATAATATCCTTATCGCTATTCAAAACCAATGTTAAACTACCTGAATACATTTTAAATTTTTCTAAATTAGTTATTTATCTGATAATTTGACACTAAAAAATTCCTTTTGGTTTAATCTTTGGATATTTTTTATAATTAATTCTATTAAAAATCGTTTCTGAAAACATTAAAAAAAAATGTTTTATATCTTTTTCAATTATTTAATATTTACGTGTTCAGAATAAACAAAGAAAAAATTACTATTAAAAAATCTGTTCTGATTTTATTAGGTACTTCATCACTTATTTTAGGTGTTATCGGGCTTTTTCTTCCAGTTCTCCCAACAACCCCCTTTCTATTATTAACTGCATGGTTATATGCCAAAAGTTCTCAAAGATTGTATCACTGGTTGTTAAACAATAAATACTTTGGGGATTACATTAAAAGATATCGTGAAGGTTTAGGTATTCCTCTGAAAACAAAAATTATAGGAGTCTCTTCATTATGGATAACTATATTAACATCAGCTATTTTCTTTGTTCCATTAATTATTCTTAAAATATTCCTTTTAATCATAGCAATTGCAGTAACTTACCACATATTATCCAAACCAACATACAAAAGCAAAAAATAAGGACTGCACTTTTAAGAACAGTCCTTAATTCATTATTTTGAACAGATTAAAAACTTACTTCATTAAAATCATTTAAAAGATTCAATCCTCTCATTGCTTTCCTGTCGTCAGGGTCTAATTCTAATGCTTTTTGATAGCATCTCCGTGCTTCGATTTTTTTATCCAAATTCAAATATGCATCACCCAATAATGTCCAAGATGCAGGACTTTCTTCGTTATTCTTTAATACAGTTTTGAAATTATCTATCGCTTCATCATAGTAACCTAACCTGAGATTTGTGTTCCCTAAATGGAAGTATGCTATCGTAAAACTTGGATTTTTCTCGGTAACTATTTTATAATGCTTTTTTGCATCCCTGAGATGACCGTAATGATAATTCAGAATCCCCAACCAATAATGAGCCATAAGGAATTCTGAATCTATATGAAGTACAATATTCATTTCATTGATTGCCTTTCTTATTCTGACCTGACGGTAGTAAGCTAATCCTAATTCATAATGTGCTGTGGGAAAGTTTGGTAGTAACTCAGTTGCTTTTTCCAGATATTCGACTGCTTCTTTAAGCATTCCAATCCTATAGTACACATTACCGCAATGTTTATACACTATTCCGAGATTAGGATTTTCAGCTAATGCTTTTTTGTAATGTTCAATAGCTTCCAGATAATCACCATTTGTCTCAGCTTGATATGCTGCTAATACATCTGGATTATCGGAATCAAATTGTTGTTGTTTATTACCTCTCATTTGAACCTCTTAATTAAACTAAAATTTCATTGTTTTTTTGTTGTGTTTGTTCTTACAACTAACATTTTCATTATTTGTATCATATTTTAATTGGCTTTGGACTTTCCCCTGAATAATCATAAAATCCCTTGCCAGTTTTTTTCCCATAGTAACCTGCAGCTACCATTTTCTTTAGCAACGGACAAGGTCTGAACCTTGGGTCACCGATATCTTCATGTAAAACATTCATAATTGCCAGAGTAACATCCAATCCAATCAAATCAGCAAGAGCCAATGGTCCCATCGGATGTGCAAGACCGAGTTTTGCTACATTATCAATTGCATCAATCGTCCCTACTCCCTCCATCACAGCAAAGCATGCTTCATTTATTAATGGCATCAATATTCTGTTTGCTATAAATCCTGGATAATCATTCGCAACAATAGGTATCTTACCTAACTTTTCTGACAATTCCTTAACAATAGCGTATGTTTCATCGCTCGTTATCAAACCTCTTATAACCTCAACTAATTTCATCATTGGAACAGGATTCATAAAATGCATACCAATAATCTTATCAGCACGATTTGTTTTTGCGGCTATTTCTGTTATTGATATCGTTGAAGTGTTGCTTGCAAGTATTACTTCAGGTCTCAATAATTTATCCAGTTTCCCGAATAAATCAAATTTCAATTCTTTACTTTCAATAACAGCTTCAACTACGAAATCAGCATCTTTACCATCTTCCAGATTTGAAGTCCCTGTTATTCTTTTCATAATTTCATCAGCTTGTTCTTTTGTCAATTTTTCCTTAGCGACCTGTCTCCCAAGATTTTTTTCGATTGTTGTCAAACCTTTTTTCAGAGCATTTTCAAATGTGTCGCATAGAATTACATTATAGCCATACTGAGCAAAAACATGTGCTATCCCATTGCCCATCGTACCAGCTCCGATTACTAAAACTTTTTTAATATCCATAGTGATTACCTCTAAATTTTTATTAATAATTTTATTTTGATTTGTATAATTATTTAATCTAAGAAAAAGTTTGCAAAAAAAGAAATCTAAGTTATATTAGTAATGAAATTATTAAGTTTTTGTAACATTTAAATTCTATTATGGAAAATTTATCTTTTAAATCTTTTGTCGTTGAAGTCTTGGAAAATGCTCAAATCTCAAGAAAAATTAAAACAAAAACCATTGATGAACTGCCTGATGGTGATGTTCTTATCAAAGTTGCCTACTCTGCTTTGAACTACAAAGACGCACTTTCAGCTTCCGGGCACAAGGGAATTACAAAAAAATTTCCACACACACCAGGTATTGATGCCTCAGGTATTGTCGCCGAATCAAAGAATCCTCATTTTATTCAGGGGGAAAAGGTTTTTGTTACAGGTTATGACCTTGGTATGAACACATCCGGTGGCTTTCAGGAATATATAAGGGTCCCCTCCTCTTGGGTAGTTAAATTACCTAATAATATGACTTTAAGAGAAGTCATGATTTATGGCACAGCAGGATTTACTGCAGGAATATGTATTAACGAAATACAAAAGCATGATATATTTCCTGATAATTCGAATATACTTGTTACAGGAGCAACGGGAGGTGTCGGAAGTCTGGCTGTTGGTATGCTCAAAAAAGCAGGGTATAATATAACTGCTTCAACAGGTAAAACTGAGCAGAAAAATTTTTTAAAGAAACTTGGAGCAGAAGAAGTAATTTTCAGAGATGATTTGATTGACACATCAAACAGACCTCTTTTAACTGGCAAATGGAACGCCGCTATTGATACTGTTGGTGGCAGAACTTTGTCAACTGTCATCAAATCAATCAAACCACGTGGTTCTGTATGTGTTTTGGGCTTAGTTGAATCTGACAGGTTAGAAACCACTGTATATCCTTTTCTTCTTAGAGGAATCAATCTCATCGGCATTGATTCTGCTGAACGTCCAATGGATTATCGCTTAAATATTTGGAAGAGAATTTCTGAAGAATGGAAAATTGAAAATACTGAATTTTTAGTTAAGGAAATTACATTAGAAGGTCTTGAAGACGAAATTAACCTAATTCTCAAAGGTGGGCAAGTAGGAAAAGTATTAATTAAGATAAGTTAAAAAAAATAATTATTTATTGTCGGCGTGGCCGGATTTGAACCGGCGACCCCTACTACCCCAAAGTAGTACGCTAAACCGGGCTGCGCCACACGCCGAATTAAAACAATGCAAAATTAACTTATTATTCAATACCTTCCAAGAGTTTTTGTCTTTTACTCAAATACAGTTACAGTATTCGCCTTCAATAAGGAAAGTCTCAACATTTCCTTTGCATTACTAAATACATCCTCTAAAGCTTCATCTTTCCCCAACTGAGCAACACCAATGCTTATTGTAACATTGAAACTGTCATTTTTTATTTTAACAATTGAGATTGCTATTTCATTTCTTAATCTTTCAGCCCAATGCTTTGCATCATTGATAGCTATATCAATTAAAACAACCCCGAATATCTTTGAGTCTGCTCTCCCCAACAAATCATAAGGTCTGAGTTTACTCTGAACAATATCGAGAACATGTTGCAACACAATATCAGACCTTTCAGGATAAATTGTCGGGTCAATTGCTTTATATTTATCAACTTCTATCAGACAGAGTGTCATTGGATATCCGAAATCTATACTTCGCAAAACCTCTTCATTCAATCTCCTCATAAACGCAGGAGTATTCAATAAACCTGAGTTAGGGTCTAACAGCATTCCTTTTTTCAACATATCTGCAAAATGTAATTGCTCTATTGTCGAACCCGCATGAGATGCAAGTGTTTTCAGTATGTTTACTTCATAAGAAGTGACATCTGCACTGTTAGCACCCTCTATAAACAAAGCACCATAATTACCTGAATAAGATTTTAATGGTATTGATATAAAAAATCCTGAATCTAATTT
>RCNQ01000219.1 GCA_003731675.1 Bacteroidetes/Chlorobi group bacterium ChocPot_Mid | reverse complement strand
ACATTTTTTCAAAAAAATTCAAAAATAGTATGATTTTATTTTATTTATTACAAATAATTTTTTAATTTGTTATTTATAAAGTTGATAAAAAATCATTGTTATTTTGAAAAAAATATTTAAAAAGAACAAAAACTAACTTTCTTTTTTACAAAAGTACGATATTAAGAAAGTGTTTTTTGTAGTAATTTCAACTAATTGTTTGTATAAATGTTTACTAATGGGTTGTAGTGGGATTTATGCAGACTTGACGAATCACATGAAAAGGGTAAGGAATTTGAAACTTTTATTTTTATTGACAACGATGTTGTTGATATGTAAGGGTATTCTTTTTGCTGAACAAAACGGTGCTGTTGAAATTGCAAATTATACTAATCTGAGTGATAAGCAAAAGTTTCAAGAGATATATAAATATATAAATAATTACAAGTATCAGTTTCCTGAGCAGGCTTTTAAGTATGCAAATGATGCATTGGTTATATCGCAGAGGGTAAATGATGTAAACCAGATAATCAAATCGAAGATGCTTATCGGAAGCTGTTTTAAAGTGAAGGGTGATTATAAAACAGCAATTGAGCAAATGGAAGAAGCCCTTTCTATGTCAAAGTTGGAAAAAAATGATTCACTGCAAGCTTCGATTTTGATAGCACTGGGTGACTTGTATGGATTAATAAGTAAATATAATGTGGCATTGAATTATAATCTCGAAGCTTTGAAGATAAATAAAAGACTAAATTATAAGAGTGGTATAGCTGAATCGTATCATAATATAGCAATTGTTTATTATTATATTTTGAATCTTGAGAAAGCAAGGGAGTATAATTATCAGGCATTGAAATTATATAAAGAGTTGAAAGATACATCGGGTATAGCAAAGTCACTTTCGAATATTGCATTGGTATTGAGCAATATTGACAGTCTGGATAAAGCACTTTATTATAATTTTCAGGCACTTGATTTATTCAAGAGAATGGGGAATGAAGAGGGTATCGGAAATGCTTATACAAATATAGGTATTACTTATATTAACAAGAAGAATTATGAAGAAGCTTTGAAATATCTTAATTCTGCATTAACGATATTTTCCAGTGGTTCATTTCAAAGGAATCAATTGCTTGTGTTAGCGAATTTATCGAATGCATATTTAATGACAGGCAAGCATCAGGAAGCATTAAATAAAGCAAATGAAGGTTACAAGTTAGCATCACAGTCACAGTTTTCAGATTTAATGGCGATTATTTACAATTTGTATTCTCAAATATATTCCCGTATGAATGATTTTGAAAATGCTTTTAAATATGAACGGGCTTTTGTATCTATACGTGATTCTATTTTTAATGAAGAAAACAGAAATAAAATTTCTGAACTTGAGGTTAGGATTGAGACAGAAAACAAGAGTATTGAGAATGAGTTGCTGAGGAAAACTAACAGGTTACAAATGATTTTATTTGTGGTTGCAGGGGTTTTTGTTATTGTTATAATTGTGATATTGTTTTACAGGAATAAAAGTAAGCAACAAACAAATAAGTTACTGGAGGAAAAGAATAAAATAATAAGTGAACATAACCTGGCTCTTGAAAAACTGAATATGGAACTTAATGAGGCGAACGTTGCCAAGGATAAGTTTTTCAGTATAATGGCTCATGATTTGAAGAGTCCTTTATGGTGGTTTAAGAATGTAACTGATTTGCTGGCTCATAAATATGATGAGTTGAGCAAGGAGAAGATACTTGAGATTACAAAGGTTTTAGACGATTCGGCACAGACATCTTTGCATCTGATTGAAAATTTATTGCAATGGTCACGTTCCCAGTCGGGGACAATTGAATTTATACCAGAAAAAATTAATCTAAGCCATGTATTTAAACATATTATGGCTCATCATCGTTTGCATGCTGAGGGCAAAAATATCAAGATAGAAATCAGTTGCCCTGAGAATGCAGAAATGATAGCGGATAAGAATATGCTTTATAGTATATTAAGGAATTTAATATCGAATGCGATAAAATTTACTCAGTCAGGTGGTATTGTAAAGATTGATTTTCAGGAAGATGAGCAAAACTGGACAATTAGTGTTGCTGACAGTGGAGTAGGTATTCCTGATAATGAGATTGAAAAGATATTCAGGATAGATATCAGAACGACAACTTTGGGAACTGCTCAGGAGAAGGGAACTGGTTTGGGACTGATTTTAACAAAAGAGTTTATCGAAAGACATGGTGGGAAGTTAAGTATTGAAAGTATCCCAGATAAGGGTACTAAGTTTGTTTTCTCTATCCCCAAGAAATAATTTATCCTTGGAATTGTTTTGTATCGTTTATTTTTTTATTCAAATCGTAGCTTTCCGAATCCTTTTCTGGCTCATTAAGGTTATATGGTTCTTCCCAGTCTTTTTTTGGATTAACAGGGTTAAAACCAAATTCAGTTGAGTTTTCAGGAAGGGATTCATTTTGATTGTCAAAATGATTTGCAGTTAGTTCTGAAGCATTAATTTCTTTTATTGGAGAATTGTTAGGGCTAATGGTATTGTTGGTAACTACCTTGAGTTCAGTTTGAATTTCTTCTATTTGTTCTTTGAACTGAGATTGTGCTGAACGGACTTTTTGCATACCCTTGCCTATCATCTGGGCAATTTCGGGTATTTTTTTGGGTCCGAACAGAACAATTATGCCAAGAAGAATTACTAATAACTCAGGTCCACCAATATCGAACATATCAGACTCTATTAATAGATATTCTGTATAGATTAATTATTTTAATTATTCTGATTTTTCATCAATTTTCTTTTTTTCGTCATTGTTGTTGTCCAATGAAGCCGCTTTTTTAAATTCTTTAACACCTGAACCGAGACCTTTGAAAAGTTCAGGAATTTTTTTTGCTCCAAAAAGGAGAACTATTACAAAAACGATAAGAATCCATTCCCAACCACCTGGTAATCCGAACATAAAACACCTGTATTTAGTTTATATAATTAATTATTTTTATTTAAAGAACTATTAATTGATTGAAAAACTTTCAATCCGTCATTATTTCCGAGAATCAAGTCGCAATATCTTTCAGGATGAGGCATCATACCGAGGACATTGCCATTTTTGTTAATAATACCAGCAATATTATTCAGGGAGCCATTGGGATTAGATTCCCTGGTAATATTTCCATTATCGTCACAGTATTTAAAGATAATTCTGTTTTCATTTTCCAATTCTTCAATAGTATTGTTATCGGCGAAGTAATTACCTTCACCGTGAGCAATCGGAATTGTGATTACTTCATCTTTTTTAAGTAATGAAGTAAATGTAGTGGAATTATTGAGTGTTTTTAAGTTAATATCTTTGCATTTGAATGTTAATGAATCGTTTCTGAGTAAAGTTCCCGGGAGTAGCCCTGCTTCGCAGAGAATTTGGAAACCGTTGCAGATGCCTATAATATATCCACCTTTATCGGCGAATTTGATGACTTCCTTCATAATTGGTGAGAACCGAGCAATAGCACCACAACGCAAGTAATCCCCATAGGAGAAGCCACCTGGCAAGACAATGCAATCAATATCACTTGGTATGTGTGTGTCTTTATGCCAGAGATATTTTGCATTAGCTCCTGAATTAACAGAGGTAGCAACAAAGGCATCATGGTCACAGTTAGAGCCGGGAAAGACAACAATTCCATATTTTATCATTTTATGACCTTGGTTTATTCGTAAATCGTAATATCAAAATCTTCAATAATCGGATTTGCAATCAATTTCTCGCTTGCAGAACGGACAATTTCCTTGGCTTTTTGAGGATTTTCGGCTTCAACAATCAGCTCGACATATTTACCAATTCTTACGTTTGTAAGCGATTTGAAATCAATTGAATGTAGTGCGTGTTCAACCGCTTTACCCTGGACGTCCAAAATACCTTTTCTTAAGGTAATTTTGATATTAGCTTTATATTGATTCATATTATTTATTAAATTAATTTTTTCAAAAAAAGAAAATTAATGAAATTTGAGGCAATGACAAAATTATGTTATTGAAAATATTGGGGAAAAGTTATAAATTATATTGGCTTTCGTCAAAATCTTCAGTTTCATCAAATTCGTCGGTTGCTTCAGTTGAGGTTTTTAGCCAGACAATGAAATGTCTAATACCGCTGATAACAATATAGAAAATCATAAATGGAAAAACGAGTTTTCCTTTGCTGTATATGGCGGCAATCAATCCGAG
>RCNQ01000021.1 GCA_003731675.1 Bacteroidetes/Chlorobi group bacterium ChocPot_Mid | reverse complement strand
GAGTGAAGAGTGAAGAGTGAAGAGTGAAGAGTGAAGAGTGAAGAGTGAAGAGTGAAGAGTTTTTTTGATGGGAGAAGAACAATGAAAAGAGCTGTGATGTTGATTTTGGCAATGAGTGTATCATTGATTTTTTTGGGTAGTTGTGCTTCTATATTTAAAGGACCTAATGACAGGTTGAAGCTTAGCTCAAAACCATCAGGAGCAGAAATATATATTAACGGGAAATTTGCCGGGAAGACTCCTTTGAGAATCAATCTGAAAGCAAGTAAATCATATATAGTAGAATTTAAGAAAAATGATTATACTTCCTGCACTTATCACGTGAGCAGTGAGCTTGGGGTAGGTTGGGTAATTCTTGATATTTTCGGTGGATTGGTACCCATAGCAATTGATGCAATAACGGGTTCATGGTATTATCTGGAACCTGATTATCTGAATTGTAAGATGGAAAAAGATGGAATATAATTTTAAAATTAAATAAATAAACCGGGTGAAAAAATGAAATTAAGACACGTTGTAGAATCGCAGCAGTTCACAGTTCCGCGTTTGATGGAATTGTTCAGTAGAACTGAGGAGATGAAGAAAATCGTTGCACGGGGTGGTACACGGGATTATGAGAACAAAATCATGGCGAGTTTGTTTTACAAGCCATCTACAAGAACGAGGTTTTCGTTTGAATCTGCCATGTTTCGGCTTGGCGGGAAAAATCTTGCAACCGAACAGGCGTATGAGTTTTCTTCAGAAATCAGAGGTGAAAGACTGGAGGATACTATAAGGATAATTGCGGATTATTGTGACGTAATCGTTTTGCGTCATCACGAGGAAGGCGGAGCAAAAAGAGCGGCATCAATTTCACCTGTGCCGATAATAAATGCAGGAGATGGTGCAGGTGGTCAGCATCCGACACAGGCACTTCTTGACTTGTACACGATTTACAATGAATGCCACGCTCTCGATGGTTTGTCTGTTGCATTTATTGGTGCATTGGACAAAGGAAGGACAGTAAGGTCGCTGGCATATTTGCTTAGTAAGTTTGAGAGGGTAAAGTTATATTTCATTTCACCTGATGAGTTGCAGATTAAAACTGATATTTTAGAGCATCTTGATGAGAATGGTGTGTCATATAATCTTGCTAACTCAACTGATGGAATAATCAATAAAGTAGATGTAGTTTATCAGACGAGGATAGACAGAGAAAGACTGAAAGACAGAAATCTTGATTTGACAAATTATAATATTGATTCTTCTGTACTTCAAAAGATGAAGTATAATTCGATAATTATGCATCCACTGCCACGCTCAGTAGAAATTGATACAGACGTTGACCACGACCGCAGAGCGGCTTATTTCAGGCAATCAAGAAACGGACTTTATGTCAGAATGGCTCTTCTGACAATGCTTTTTGAAGAAAATGACGAGCCAACTTTGTTTGATGGATATAAGAAATAATTTAATAAAAACATGGAGAATATTTAATGAAAACACAGGATTATATTGAAATTGAAAATAAATACGGAGCACACAACTACCATCCATTGGATGTTGTGATTAGTGAAGCGAAAGGAATCTGGGTTACAGATGTTGATGGTAAAAAATATTTAGATTGTCTTGCGGCATATTCAGCTGTTAATCAGGGGCATTGTCATCCGAAGATTATGGAGGTTTTTGTTGCTCAGGCATCGAAGGTAACTTTGACAAGTCGTGCATTCAGGAACAATAAGTTGCCAATGCTTTATAAGAAGCTGAATGAAATGACTGGTTATGAGATGTCTTTGCCGATGAATTCGGGTGCAGAAGCAGTAGAAACAGCTATTAAAACAGCGAGGCGTTGGGGATATGACGTGAAAGGTATTCCTGAGAACAAAGCGGAGATAATTGTGGCATCAGGTAATTTTCATGGCAGGACAACGACTATTGTTGGATTTTCTGATGACCCTATGTCAAATAAAGGTTTTGGACCATATTGCACTGAGGCATTTCCTATGCACGAATACGGCAATCTCGAAGACCTGAAGTCTAAGATTACTCCAAATACTGCGGCTGTGCTGGTTGAACCTATTCAGGGAGAGGGTGGTATTGTTATCCCGCCTGATGGTTATCTTAAAGGAATCGAAAAGATATGCAAGGAGAACAACATACTATTTATCTGTGATGAGATTCAATCGGGGTTAGGCAGAGCAGGTAAGCTTTTTGCACATTATTACGAAGGAGTGAGACCTGATATTGTAATAATTGGTAAAGCTCTTTCGGGAGGATATTATCCAGTATCAGCAATATTGGCTGACAGCAAAATACTCGGAGTAATAAAGCCGGGTGAACATGGTTCGACATTTGGTGGTAATCCGCTTGGGGCGGCTGTTGCAGTAAGGAGTTTGGAGGTAATCGAGGAGGAAAAACTGGTTGAGAGGTCAGCTGAATTGGGTGAATACTTTGTTCAAAAACTCAGAGCAATTCAAAGTCCGCATATTGTGATGGTAAGAGGCAGGGGTCTTTGGATTGGATTTGTTCTCGACAGAAAAGCAAGACCTTATTGCGAAAAGTTGAAAGAAGAAGGGATACTATGCAAGGAAACGCATGAAAATATAATAAGATTTGCCCCACCGCTCGTGATTACAAAAGATGAAATTGATTGGGCAGTAGAAAAAATAGAAAAAGTTGTAAAATCATTAGATTGATATTTTTAAAAATAAATTTTAAGGAGAATTTTATGAGTAAAAAGGACAAGAAAAAAGTAATTATTATTGGAGCGGCAGGAAGAGATTTCCATAACTTCAATACATATTACAGTGATTGCGAGAACACAGAGGTCGTTGCGTTTACAGCGGCACAGATACCGGATATAGCAGGAAGAAAATACCCGGCAGTTTTAGCGGGAAAGAACTATCCGAACGGAATTCCGATATTTGCTGAAAGCGAATTGGAAAAGTTAATCAAGAAGTATAACGTAAATGAGTGTGTATTGTCATACAGCGATTTGCCATACGATACGGTAATGCATCTTGCATCGAGAGTATTGGTAACGGGGGCAAAATTCTCAATGTTGGGTTCATATCCAACAATGATAGAATCAAAAAAACCTGTAGTATCAATCACAGCTATTCGTACAGGTTGCGGTAAAAGTCAGACTACACGCGAGGTTGTGCGTCAATTGATGTCACTCGGAAAAAGGGTTGTATCAATACGTCACCCCATGCCTTATGGTGATTTGGCAAAGCAAAAAGTTCAAAGATTTGCCAAGCTTTCAGATTTGGAGAAGCATAAATGCACAATAGAGGAGATGGAAGAATACGAACCGCATATAGCAATGAAGAGTGTGATTTATTCAGGTGTTGATTACGAAGCAATCGTTCGGGAAGCAGAAAAAGAAGCAGATATAATTGTTTGGGATGGTGGAAACAACGATATGCCGTTTTATAAACCTGATTTATCAATAGTAGTAGTTGACCCGTTAAGACCGGGGCACGAAATCGGATACTATCCTGGCGAGGTTAATTTGAGGATGGCAGATATTGTTGTTGTTAATAAGGTAGATTCGGCTTATCCAGAGGATATTGATTATGTATTAGGGAATATTAGGGCATTCAATCCTAAAGCACAGGTAATATTAGCGGCGTCATCGGTTGTCGCAGAAAAGCCGGAAGTAATCAGGGGCAAAAATGTTCTTGTGATAGAAGATGGTCCGACATTGACACACGGAGAAATGGATATGGGAGCCGGAATGGTAGCCGCACGTAGGTATGGCGCAATCACATTTATTGACCCGAGACCATATACAGTTGGCAAGATAACAGAGACATTCAGAACTTATCCGGAGATAGGTTCATTGCTTCCTGCAATGGGTTACGGCAAACAGCAGATGAAAGACCTTGAAAAGACAATAGCCAAGGTAAAATGCGATTCGGTGATAATCGGGACACCTATTGATTTGGGACGGTTTATAAAAATCAAGCAACCAAACACAAGGGTTTACTATGAATTGGCAGAAATTAGCAAGCCGAAATTAGCAGATATCCTGAGGGATTTTGTTAAGAAGATTAAGTAATGAGAAAAAAATAAGGGGTTCAAAATTTTGAGCCCCTTTTTTTTATTATATTCCTGCGGGTTCTCGGACGACTATGGCGTTTTCGATAATAACAGAGAATTTGTATCCGCTACCGAAATCTTTGTCAATCGCAAGGACTCCTTCGAAAGTGACAACGTCTCCGACATTGAAAGTTTCCATTGTGGTAACGGGTAAATCAAAATCCTGAGCAGAGCCGGTACCGTCTTGAATGTGAACCCAGTTTTTTCCTAAAATCTGGGAATTGAATTTTACAACTTTACCTTTTACTCTGACGGGTTTTCCTGCCAAAGAGTTTTTTTGTTTGTAGATTTGCTCGATGGTAAAGCCATTTTTTATGGGTTCGATTTTTAAATCGGTTTGTTTTTCATTGCTCATATTTTCATGTGGGTTACCTTTGCCCATAGGAGGCATACCCTTAGGGTTTTGGTTTTGTGTCTTTTCGTTGCCCCAAGGGTTTTTTGTGCAATCGTCTGCAAAGATAATTTTTTTGAAATCGCGGTTCATTGTATTGCTGTGAAAATCTTTCATTTCCATAGCTTTTGAGTAGTAAACGGTATCGTCTTTTTTGACTTCAATCTGGTTGGCGGCAATCCATACTTCATCACCGTCCTGGTTTAAAAGCATGTAAGTATAACCACCTGAGTTCATAGTTTCGATGACAACGCCACGGGTATAACCTTCGGGGACAGGTCTTTCGTCCTTGCCACAGGCATAAAAAAGAGCAATGCTAAGCAGAGCAATTAAAACCATTTTATTCTTAAACATAGTATTTTCCTTTCGTTAATAAAAAATAAAATACAAAAATACGAAAGAGATGGAAATATCATTTAATTCTATTGATATTTTATTTATATATAAAAATTTAAATTTAAATGTTGTTTAATTTTCAGAAATTTCACTATTTTTAAAAATTAGCAAAAATGATATTTAAAATTATTATAGTTTTTGTGCTTATTATTCTTACATTATTTGGTGGTAAATGAAAAGAATATCACTCGAAGAGGTTCACTCTTCCATAGATACAACGCTAAAAAAAGGATACTGGAGAAGACTACTTGCTTTTCTGGGTCCTGCTTATCTTATTAGTGTTGGATATATGGACCCAGGCAACTGGGCTACTGATATTGCCGGAGGTAGTCAGTTTGGGTATAAGCTCCTCTGGGTTTTGCTCATGTCTAATGTCATGGCACTATTGCTCCAAAGCTTAAGTGCAAGATTGGGTCTTGTAAGGGGATTGGATTTGGCACAGGCATCAAAATCTACCTATCCTAAATTTGTTAATTTTTCTTTATATGTTCTGGCTGAGATTGCAATTGCCGCTTGTGACCTTGCCGAAGTACTTGGCATGGCTATCGGTCTGAATCTTCTTTTTGATATTCCTTTGCTTTGGGCAGTATTGATTACTGTACTGGATACATTTTTGCTTCTTTTCCTTATAAACAAGGGGATGCGGGCACTCGAAGCTTTTATTTTGGTTCTAATAAGCATAATAGGTTTTGCTTTCCTGCTTGAGATGATAATGGCAAAACCTGATACAGTAGAACTCGCCAAAGGATTTTTACCTCACTTGCCCGAAGGTTCTGCTCTTTATATAGCTATTGGTATAATCGGTGCAACAGTTATGCCCCACAATTTATATTTGCATTCGTCACTTGTTCAAACAAGGAAATTCAGCCGCGCAGGCAAGGGTTTATGGGAAGCCATTAAATTCAATTTTATTGATAGTGCCATAGCTCTCAACCTTGCATTCTTTGTTAATGCGGCTATACTGGTTCTTGCCGCCTCAACTTTTTACCAAAGCGGAATGTTCCATGTTTCACAAATTCAGGATGCATATAAATTCCTTGAACCACTTTTAGGTACTAAATGGGCGGGAGCACTTTTTGCAATTGCCCTTATTGCGGCAGGGCAAAGTTCTACAATTACAGGCACTCTTGCAGGGCAAATCGTAATGGAAGGATACCTTGATATTCGTATTCAGCCATGGATACGCAGGGTGATAACAAGGTTAATAGCAATTACGCCAGCTGTTATTGCAATTGTGTATTTTGGTGAAGGAGCAATCGGCGAATTGCTTGTTCTGAGTCAGGTAGTGCTTAGTCTTCAGCTTGGATTTGCAATAATACCGCTTATCCATTTTGTAAGCAGTAAGCAAAAGATGGGAGAATATGCCATCAAAAATATCATGAAATCGTTCTCATGGTTCATTGCTATTGTCATCGTTGGGTTAAATGCAAAACTGGTTTACGAGGAAATCAACCGATGGCTCGAGACTTTTTACAATCCGACGATACTTTGGTTTACTGTTGTCCCAATAGCCATAGGAGCCGCAGGACTTTTGCTATATATAACTATTTTCCCTGCACTCAGCAAGAAATACAGGAAAGCAGATTACCTTACACATGGTGCTGTACGCGATTTGGCAGTCCTCCCGATTAAGGAATACAGACACATTGCAGTTGCCCTCGACTTCTCAGGTATTGATAATCTTGTTATTAACAGAGCACTTACTACAGGTGGCAAAAACGCTATTTATTATTTGATTCACATTGTTGAATCAGCAGGTGCAATTCTATATGGTAATGAGATTGAAGACCAGGAGACAGAACACGATTTTGGGGTACTTAAAAGCTATGCGGCATTTTTAGAGGAAAACGGATATAAAGCTGAAATCAAATTGGAATTTGGCTCACCAAAAAAGAAAATACCCGAATACGTTAATTCGGTTGGAGCAGAGTTACTTGTAATGGGAGCACACGGACACAGATTTTTCAAAGACATACTCTTAGGTACCACTGTTGACAACGTCCGGCACAAAGTCAACATGCCGATATTGATAGTGGGGAATTAAAGGGGAATATCTTCAAATTAACTTCAAATTGAGGTAACAATTTGTGAACTAAAAGGAAGAATTTTATTAATTTTGTTTTCAAACATTGATGTTTGCTGTTGTTTCGGAAATGCTTCTAAATAATTCGATATAAATAATTCCTTGCCAATTTGGGTAGAATTTCCATTAGTATTTCTCATGCCATAGGTCAAATCCCAAGAAAGTATATTGGCGAAAGAGAATAATTCTCTAATGTAATTACTATCATCATATGTTATAAGCCAATTATGCTTGCAATTGCTCATTGTTTGTGCAAATCTTTCATGGTTAAAAGACTTATGAAGATTCCCATTTTTACCATAAAGTGCAGATTTAGTTGCAGAATAATATGGTGGGTCAAGAAAAAT
>RCNQ01000218.1 GCA_003731675.1 Bacteroidetes/Chlorobi group bacterium ChocPot_Mid | reverse complement strand
TCAATCCTTCTGCAATAGCATAAGCTAATGATTGATTTCCAATAAAGATTTTCGCTCCTGCAATGATTCTTGCCATATCATAAATATTTTCGGTATCTTGAAATTTTATGAAATCAAGTGACCGATACTGACTTAAGAATTTATCGTAATCTTCTTTTAACCCGACATATATTATTTTCTTCTGAGAATAATCATTTAATAGATGATCCCATGCATTGAAATTATTGTTGTGCCATCTCGGAGTCCAGTTAATTACTATATCAGCAACTGGATTTGGATTTTCTATATTAATCCAAGCTTCAGAAAGATTTATATCAACTTCCATAGCGGTTGCTTGCATTAATGCTATATGCATCACTTCCATATTGAATCCACAATTCCTGAAAATATCAAAATCATAATCCCATACCGTATCGGTTTTACTTATAATAACATTATATCCTTGAGATTCCAGAAAAGGTTTTAAAGAATTACATATTTTTTCATCTAACCACGGACGAAATGACATTTCAGGACCATAACGTTTAGATGGATCAAGGATAATATTTTTAATTCCCAGTTTCTTAAACGTTGGAATCGCATAAACAATGTCCCCTGCTGCTCCTGAATGATGAGCAGTTAATCCTTTATTTCTTTTCATTCGTTCTTCTTTGCATATTTTGTCAAGATATCCAATCCCTCCCCATTCCTTATTACTTATATGCGACAAAAAATCTGGATTTCTCCCTTCAGTCCAAATAATTTCATTTTTATAGAATTCTTTAGTTCGTAAGTTTTTCCAAAATTTAGATACATAACAATTTTCTTTTCTATGATAATTTGTATCTAAAATATCATGGAATGCTATGATTCCATCATCTTCAAGAAAATCTTTATACATCTCAAAATCTTTTTTAACTCCTTCTTCGGTATGGTCACCATCAATAAAAATAAAATTAAATCTGAGCCCGAGTGATTTTATCATTTCATAAGTTTCTTGTGAATGACTATCTGCAGAAAAACAATGCCAATTCGATTTTTCCTCCATGAGCATACCCCACGTTTTATGAGGATTAGAAATATCAATACTATATACGTTATCAAATATTTCACAAAATCCTCTGGATGTCCCTCCATCACAGAACCCGATTTCAAGAGCATTGATTTTTTTAGGCATCTTATCTAATATTTTAAGCAAAGGAACAAATTCTTCTTTCTTCTGTTCAATATTGTATAACTTGCATTTTTCCCAAATATCATCAAATTTATCTTCAATGATTTTTTTATTTGAGTTGTTGTGCCCGTTATTATTATCATTTAGATTAAGTATTTGCATAAGATATTTTATTTTTGGTTGGACTCGCTTTTCAGGATCCCCCATATCAGTTAAAGTCCCCATATTAGCTGCATAATCAGCGTTTGCAGGAATCTCAGGACACCAGTCCTCACCATATCTGTCACCAACAAACGATTTTACTATATTTGTAAAAGGTAATACGAACTCGGCAATGAACCATGAATTTGTTTTTGCTTTGCTCCATAACGAAGGGTTATCATAAACATATCGCAACGGCTTAATATTTTTTTTCTGAATGATTTGAACACAAGTCTCAGGAAATTTACAATAATTAGACCATAATGTTGTCCATCCGCTTTTATCTTCATAGATGAATTTAAATAATTTTACTGATATTATGAATGTATCGCTCTCAAGATGAATTACTTTATCATAATTATATTTCTCTAATAATACTGAAGCAAAAGAAAAACTTCTCCACCATCCAGGATTTGTATATAAATTAATTCTTCCTAAATGTTTATTGAACCGAATCCAATTAATTCCCTCAATTAAACTGTCAGGAAGTTCCTCAGCATTATATATTTCGAACGGAATAGCAAGTTCACTAACATAATTCTTTAATTTGCTTATTTTCTTAATATCGCTCCCGTCATCAATTATTACAAGATTTCGAGTTCCTAACAAATCTTTTTTGCTCCAGTAATATTTTATCCAATTTATATATCTATCAAAATGAGATACATCACTTATATATCCAGTAGCAAAAAGAAAAGCAGATTGATTGGGTCTAACAGGATGAAATAACATATTCGTCATATTGTTTACAAATTCTTGACTCCAAAATTTTTTTATTGCATCACCATTAAACGTTAAAGGATTATACATTAATGCGATACTGTTAATATCAGCGATTGTCATATCATTCATCACTGCCAGAGTGGGTATAATTGTTTCATAATAACCGTGTTTACCTGACTTATATTCGTTGTCAAGAATTTCCATGAATCTTCGACTTGCTCTCCACAAAGGACCATACATTGCTAATTGTTGTTTTTCATCTTCAAGTTGAAAACTTAACATATTCCAAAACTTTTTGAAAGTAGGTTCAAATGGGAATTGTCTTATATTTGTCGTTAGTAAATCCGCATTATTCTTGCTGCACAGAGAAAAAAAATGTCTGATATTTCCATTGAATAAAACGTCATACTCATAATACCAATAATTATCATATTTCTTACCTTGCTCATCAAGTTTTTTCATTGCCAATAATTGTGCGTATTCAGGATTGAAGTATATTGCTGCACTTCGGCTTCCCAAAGGTGGTGGAGTAGGTAATTCATAGATTTGTTCAAGTGTAGCAATTGGATATCCTGAATTTTCATAATCTTCAACCGTAAACGGTATTACTGGCACTCCGATATCTGGGAATGCGTCTCTGTTAGTCTGGTCATAAACAACAAAAACATTCTCTATCAATAAAGAAATTTGTTTTATATGTTCAATAATTTTCTTGTTAAATAAATGCGTCCTTATAAATATTGCGTCCATTCTTAATTTTCCTCTTAAATGTTTATAATAGTGAGTAGCGGTTTTATCCGCTACCCTAATAACTTAAATCGCAACAACACAAAATTCCAGTTAGCTAATTTTCTTAGCAACTATTTTTCCTTCTTTCAATGTTGCTGCTTCACCCGAAGTCAGAGCTTCGGGAGTAATGTGAAATGTCGGTATACCCTTCAGAGGAATATAACCTGGTTCTTCTCCTGATGGCTCTGCAGAGAAATCCAATCCCGTAACAGCAGCTGACCAACCACTTGATGTTGCATGAGGACATATAACCGCTTCAAATGTCAAATTCAATGGCCTTACTGCAAAGTTTGTGTTATCCGATAATTTCCCTATAAAATAGAAAAATCCTTCAGCATTGCCTGTTGTATTTCTTCCTGTATAACTAAAGGGCATCGGTGTTACAATTAACCAGTATGCATCCAAATTGGCTTTTATCTTCTCGACGCATTCACCCCAACTTTCCGAATCTCTGTCTGCCTCATTCACAGAAACTGATAATTTACCATATCCAGATTTTTGCTCTGTCGTTGGTGTAATGTCTTTTGGAGTGACACCATCATTTTCTGTTTCAGTTCCGGACATATGCCTTTCAATTGCTGCGAATTTAATCTTTGACTCGTCAGCAACAGGAATTTCAATCCACTTTGTATCAACATTACCAGGAATTGCAATTTCCAATTCCGGATGTTTCTCCAAATTGTCGAATTTTAATCTTTCTTCTGCATCAGCTGCACCGCTCGGTGAAGCAATATTATCACCTTCTTGTATTTTCAGCAACCAGAGGGCTGGAACTCCCCAAAGAGGGACTTTTTGCATCATATTGTTACTCATTTTTCTAATCTCCTATTTGTGAAAAAATTAATCTTGATTTATAATCAATTCTATATCTAATATCGTTCCTTCAGTATAATTATATGTACCCAATCCAAATGCGACAGGGATACAAAATATTTTTTGATAATCTTCGGATGCTTTGATTGGTATAGGTACACTCGGTATCTTAAATGCAATAGCAGAGTGGACACTACCATTACTATAAATTTCTCTATAATCAGATGAAGTTATTTCAATCGCTCCTATTAATTCTGAATACGTTGTATTTGTGTTAAAAGCAAAATTCATCCCGCATAATGTAGTGATATCAGAAAACGAAAAGAACATCAAAAGCATATTCGCTTTCTGTAGATTCCCAATTCCTTTTTTTTCCCTGACAATAACTTCTTCAATTTGACCGCTCCCTCCCTTTTCGAAAAATACTTCTTC
>RCNQ01000217.1 GCA_003731675.1 Bacteroidetes/Chlorobi group bacterium ChocPot_Mid | reverse complement strand
CTCACGTGTTTTTTATATTTAAGCATTTTATTAATCTTCTGTTCTGCTTTTGAAAGTGAATACATTGTTGTATCTTGTTCAATGAGAATAGAAAAAAAGCATTTATTAATTTCATAATAATATTTATTTTCAAATAGTTGTAATGTTTTGCTGATATCGAATTTTTGTTTAGGTTCAAATTGATAATTTTTGGAATTATTAATATGATTCATTGTTGTATCAGATGTAAGGAATTTCAGAAAATTTAAGGAATTTTCTAATTTTTTTGAATTCCTCCGTATTGCCAAAAAGGATTTATGGTAACAATATTGTTGATTTAATTTATTAGTTATCGGAAAGTAATCAAAACTCTTTTGGTTCCTGAATTTTTTCAGAATATTTGTATTCCCCAAAATATAGACTAATTTACCATCTTCAAAATTCTTCTCTATTTCACTTTGTGTTCCCAGAAAAGTAAATGCGTTTATACAAATCAGGTCATTAAAAATCTTTTTTATTGGTTGCGATGTTAAAGATAATGAATCATCATTTATGCACAAATCAACATTATAAAGATAACTCAAAGAAATTAGAAAATGTATAGTATTTTGATAATTATTAATTGGAATACCGAGAATTTTTTTATTCTGTGAGATGTTCAGTACTTCTGAAAAAATAACTTTATCTTCTACTAAAGGCAGAAAAAAATTTTGAGTATGTTTAGTCAGATTTTTATTTTTAAAAATGAAATAATAATCTTTCAGCCATGGATAATAATAATTTTGATAGATATAATTTTTATTAATCAAAGAATCAAGTCTCATTAAATGATTCTTTAAACCATCATCAAATATGTTTGTATAGTCAATTTCAATTATATCAAAAGTGAAATCATTATCATTTATAATTTTTGAAAATTCATCTGTATAATATGGAATCGCTTTTATCTTAATATCATTAGACTTTTGGAATTGCTTAACTAACTTGTCAATCACAATATTTTTCTGATAATCTTCGGCATGGTAATAAAATGTTAATAAATTTTTTTGCGAAAAATAGTCACAGGAAAAAACAAAAAAGACTAAAAACCCGCATAGAATAAGGGATTTGAGGATATTGAAGAATATATCTACAAAATATTGAATTTTATATATCATTTTGCTCTTTCAATCAAATTTCAGTAATTTGTAAAATTGAAAAAAATAAGATGTAAATTAATAAAAAAGTTTAATTGATGGAATCTGAAAATACAAAAAGGGAAATGACACAAAAAGTCAAACAAACTAAGTACATTTTTATAACGGGTGGAGTTTTATCTTCGCTTGGTAAAGGAATTGCCTCTGCATCCTTGGGCTATTTATTGAAGCAAAGAGGCTTCAGTGTTACAATTATGAAACTTGACCCATATATCAATGTTGATCCTGGAACAATGAATCCTTTCCAGCATGGTGAAGTCTATGTTACTGATGATGGAGCTGAAACAGACCTTGATTTAGGTCATTATGAGCGTTTCATAAGTCAATCTCTTAATAAAAAGAACAATACAACTACAGGACAAGTATATTTCGAAGTAATTCAAAAGGAAAGACAGGGGAAATATCTTGGTAAAACTGTTCAGGTTATACCGCATATAACCGATGAAATCAAATCAAGAATCCTAATATTTGATGGTGAATATGATTTTGTGCTGGTAGAAATTGGCGGTACTGTTGGCGATATTGAGTCATTACCTTTTTTAGAATCAATAAGGCAACTTACTCATGAACGAGGAAGTAGTAACTGCCTTAACATTCTTTTAACTTATGTTCCATATATCAAAGCCGCTGGAGAGCTAAAGACTAAACCGACACAGCACTCGGTCAAAGCATTAATGGAACATGGTATCCAACCAGATATATTGTTATGTCGTTCCGAACAGAAAATGTCCAAAGATGAAAGACAGAAAGTTGCGTTATTTTGTAATGTCAATGTGGAAGCAGTGATAGATGCGTTAGACGTGGAAACGACAATCTATGAAGTACCTTTGATGTATGCAAAAAGTAGCGTAACAGAGACTATTTTACGGCGTATGAATTTACCTCAAAGAGAACTCGATACTGAAGAATTAACAAAATTTGTTCAAAGAATAAAGAACCCTAAAAAAGAGATACATATCGCTCTTGTAGGAAAATACACAAAATACAGAGACTCATACAAAAGCATTTTAGAAGCATTCATTCATGCCGGTTCAATTAATAATGCCAGAGTCAATGTTGAACTTATCAATTCTGAAACATTAGACGAATCTAATGTTGCTGAACAATTAAAAGACCTTGATGGTATTCTTGTAGGTCCGGGTTTTGGTCACAGAGGTATTGAAGGAAAGATAACAGCAATCAAATATGTTAGAGAACATAAAATTCCTTTTTTTGGGATTTGCTTAGGATTACAATGTGCAGTAATCGAATTTGCAAGAAATGTTTGCGGACTAAAAGATGCAAATTCAACTGAATTCAATAAACAAACTGAACATCCAGTCATTGACTTAATGGAAACTCAAAAGGACATTAAAGATAAGGGAGGTACAATGAGATTGGGTGCTTATCCTTGTGTCCTTAAAGAAGGGACAAAAGCATTCAAAGCTTATAAAGAAACCAATATATCAGAAAGACATCGTCATAGATATGAATTGAATAACAACTATAGAGAACTATTTGAACAAAATGGTTTGGTTCTGAGTGGCTTATCGCCTGATGGGTCTTTGGTGGAAATAGGTGAATTAAGCGAACACCCATGGTTTGTTGGTACTCAGTTTCACCCTGAGTTGAAATCAAGAGCCATAACAGGACATCCTTTGTTCATCAGCTTTATTAAGGCTGCAGTCAAATGTAGAAAGAAAAAAGATAAACTTCAGTTTATTAAAAAATATGAGGTGTTAGATGAAAAGTTATAATATTATTTCATTATTAATTATTATTTTATCGTTACTTGCTTGTTCAGTAACGGATAAATCCAAAAATACAAATGAACCAAAAATTGTTACTACTCCTTCAGGATTAAAATATATTGACTTGGTGGAAGGTACAGGTGCCACTCCAACGAATGGACAGACTGTGGTTGTTCATTACGTTGGGACATTAGATAATGGGGAAGAATTCGATAGTTCAAGAAGAAGGAATCAGCCCTTTTCATTTATACTCGGTGTTGGAAAAGTAATTAAAGGATGGGATGAAGGACTTTTAGGGATGAAAGTCGGTGGAAAAAGAAAATTGATTATTCCTCCTGATTTGGGCTATGGTTCTCGTCCTGCAGGTAAAATACCAGCCAATTCCACTTTGATTTTTGAAGTTGAATTATTAGATATTAAGTAATATGAAAGTTGATTCCATATTGCTTTTTGAAACTGAAAAAGCTGATAGTTTGTATCCTTTTTCTATTTTGCACTCTGCATGGGAAATTCGCTGTGGAGCATTACGTTTATTCGAAAAAGTAAAAAAATATTATCCTGATGCCAAACTGATTTTTAATGGCAGAGAAAAACATCTGAAATCTTTTTTTGCCCGATTCGAACATGATAATCAGGAAATGAAACGTGATAATATTTTAATCCTCCATTCTGCGATTCTTCCAGACTCAGCTTTTTTCAGCAACTTATCAAATGCTTATGATGAGTTCATAAAAGGTTCCGGAGAAGACAAGTCAGTTGTATTCCATTTCAATCAAGTACCTGTCGCCGCTTATGTTCCTGCTAAAGACAGAATAAATCCTGACGAGAAAGATAAAGACCTTTTTCCAAAATTCCTTTCCGATTTCGCTGGAGGATTAAATCCGGTCGAGGTTTCACAACCTAAAGTTATTAATTATCTTTGGGATGTTTTTGATTTAATTGATGAAGG
>RCNQ01000216.1 GCA_003731675.1 Bacteroidetes/Chlorobi group bacterium ChocPot_Mid | reverse complement strand
TCCCGAGCTTGTCGAAGGACGTCATCCTGAGCTTGTCGAAGGACGTCATCCTGAGCTTGTCGAAGGACGTCATCCTGAGCCTGTCGAAGGATCCAGTATTCATGAAGTTTCTGGATTCTTCACTTCGTTTCGTTCAGAATGACTGTTTTTGAATATCCTATTTTTTATTCGGTCATTCATTAACAGGTCTTTCTGTTATTCGTTCCTTCAATTCCTCAATCGCCCTAGCCAAATTCTTCCACGAACAAATTTCCTTAAATATTTTTATATTCTCTTTTAATTTTTCTGCCTTTTCTCCCATAAAATATTCCTGAATTGCATTTGTCAGCAAATCAACATCTGGCTTATCAACAATAATACCAGTTCCATAAGGTTCAATCATTTCTTTCAATCCACCAACATTTGTAGCAATCATCGGCAAATCAAAATGATACGAAATCCCTGCAATCCCACTCTGTGTCGCCGATTTATATGGCTGGACACAAACATCTGCCGCTGAAAAAAACAAAGGCACTTCGTCATCATTAATATATCTTACATATTTTCTGACTTTATTGCTTATTCCAAGTCTTTTTATTTGCTCATCATATTCATCAAACTTACCGTAAACTTCACCCGCGATAACAAGCAAGTAATCCTCAGGAAGTTTACTTACAGATTCTAAAAGTAAATCCAAACCCTTATATCCTCTTATAAATCCAAAGAATAACAGAATTTTTTTATTTTCAGGCAGATTCAGCATTTTTCTTGCTTCAATCTTATCTTTCTTTACCCCAAAGTGGTCATAAAGAGGATGTGGGTGTTGAGTATAAACTGCCTCAGGTTTTAACTTCAGCAAATCATTTTTAACAGCATCACTCATAACAATGAATCCGTGGTTCTGATTCAGATAAAAGTTAATCAAAGCAATGTCACCTGGTCTGCGTTCATGAGGAATTACATTATCGAGAATACTGATGACTCTAACCCCTTTTTTCTTCAAAGTACGTGCAGTCCATCCAAGCGAAGGAGCAAAAAAAGGCATCCAAAACTTCATTAAAAGCAAATCAGGCTTATACTTTCCAATCCTTTTCGCTGAAGAAGAATAGCTGAATGGATTAATTGTATCCAAAACTCTTTCAGATTCTATAATATCGGGTTTATCATTTTCGGTAACAAATTGGCTCTGTCCGGGGAATAGTATATCCGGATATTGACGCTTAAAAGTAAATGCTTTTACCTCGTGATTCTTTTCAAATTCACGATAAAGCGACGCATTGAACTGTGCAATGCCTCCCCTAAACGGATAGAACGTTGATAAATATGCAATTCTCATAATGTCAAAATTAAACTATATTCGATAATATGCAATTACCTTATTTATAACTTTATTTAATTCAAAAATTTACTCATAATCGAAAAAAATGGGTTATCCATAAATAGTTTTTAGATAACCCATAATGTAACAAATACTCAATTAAATTAGTTAAGGTTTGTAAAGCTCTGTAAATTCAGGGTTTTTATTCTTCGCTGCAGATTCCTCAGCAATTTTTTTCTTGTAGTTAATATATTTGTTTAGCAATGCTTCGTCACCAGTTGCAAGGATTTGCATAGCTAACAAACCAGCATTCTTTGCACCATCAATTGCAACACAAGCAACAGGTACACCCGGAGGCATTTGGACAATTGACAGCAAGGAATCCAATCCGTTGATTTTTGAACTTACTGGTACTCCAATAACAGGCAATGCAGTATTCCCTGCTATAACTCCCGGTAAGTGAGCGGCACCACCGGCACCTGCAATTATAACCTTTATACCTCTTTTGTGTACGTTTTGAGCATAATCCATTATTTCCAATGGATTTCTATGAGCTGAAATTACTCTCATTTCATAACCTATTCCAAATTCATCACATACTTCACAAGCTTTTTTCATCACCGGTAAGTCTGAATCACTTCCCATTAATATACTTACTTTAGGGGGCCAGTTTTTCATTTTTTTCTCATAAATAGTTAAACATATTTTTAATTTGAAGTAATAAATAAAAAAATATTATATTTTAAATGTAAATTGACTAAAAAAATAACATAATTAGTTTTCATGAAATCAGAAAGCCGAATTTGTCAGATTTTTTCATTTCGTATTTTCAATAATGAAATTAAATTTGTAATTTATATTTAAAATAATTGAGTTAATTGATATGGATGTATCTGAAATAAAGAAAATTGCTGTAATAATGGCTGGAGGTACAGGAGAAAAACTCTGGCCTCGAAGTATTGAAGCTATGCCAAAGCAATTTTGTCATTTCATTGGTACAGGTACGATGATACAAAATACATATTACCGCCTTTTACGATTGTTTGACCCCGAAGATATCTATGTCGTTACGAACAATAAACTTTCAGGAATTGTAAGTGAACAGCTCCCTGAATTATCAAGTGAAAATATTATAATTGAACCTTTCGGAAAAAACACTGCTCCCTGTCTTGCATTAGCCGCTACTGTTCTGGGGCAACGAATGAACGATAACACTGTAATGGTTGCATTGCCTTCAGACCATTATATCGGCAATGTAGGTGAGTATATTGAAAGTCTCGAAAAAGCAATATCATTTGCTAATAAAACCAATGCAATTGTAACAATAGGCATTAATCCCACAAGAGCTGAAACAGGTTTCGGCTATATTCAAATAAAAGAAAATGAGGATAAAAATCAACACCTGAAAGACCAGGGTATAATGATGTCAGCCACTTTTGCAGAAAAACCAGACAAAGCAACTGCTCAGAGATTCATAGATTCCGGCGATTTTCTCTGGAACAGTGGAATTTTTATCTGGAGAATAGATACTTTTTGGGATTCTTTCCAAAAGTATCTGCCTGACCATTCAAGATTATTTTCTCTAATTAAAAAAAACCTTGGCAAAAGTTATTATGAACAAATTCTCGAAGAAACTTACAGACAATTGCAAGCAGTTTCTGTTGATTATGCTATCTTGGAAAAAGCTGATAATATTTACGTAGTAAAATCGAATTTCATTTGGAGTGATTTAGGAAACTGGGATGAGCTTTTTAAACTTAAAATCAAGGATGCCCGAAATAATTTTATAGAAGGCAATGTAATTCCCTTAAACATTCATAATTGCTTTGTAAGTTCCAAAGATAAAGTGATTGGAATTGTCGGAGTTGATGATTTGATTGTAATCGAAGAAGACAATGCAATAATTATTTGTCGGAAGGATAAATCTGATGATGTCAAGGACTTAGTTGACTTTATGAAACGTAAACACATTAAGCCATATTTGTAATTTTTATGGAACAAAAAGAAATCAAATGTACGGTTATTATTCCTGCGGCAGGTCAGGGAAAACGATTTGGAAATTCTTTGCCAAAACAATTTCTTAATCTCGAAGGAATCCCTATTATCATTCGTACATTGATGGTTTGCGATAAAATTGATTTTATTAATCACATTGTTATTGCTGTTGACACTTCATATAAAAAGTTATTAAGAGATTACATAAAGTCATTCGGCATTACAAAAAAAATTACTCTTGTCAAAGGTGGAAAAGAAAGACAGGATTCGATTTGTAACTCAATCGACAATCCTCACGTTCAAAATTCAGACATCATACTTGTTCACGATGCTGTGAGACCTTTCGCAAGCACGAAATTGTATAAAGATATTTTTGATTCAGCCCTTAAATACGGAGCAGTTATCCCTGGCATTAAGCCAAAAGATACAATCAAATTAATTGACCCAAAGGGATTTGTCAACTCGACTATGATGAGACAATTTCTGAGACACATTCAAACTCCACAAGGATTCAAAACTGATATTTTCATTGAAATCTACCGTCAAATGGTTCTGCGAAAAATGATTGTCACAGATGATGCTTCGCTTGCTGAACGAATTGGTGTCAGAGTTAAAGTCATTGATGGTGAAGAGGAAAATATTAAAATCACTACTTCAATTGATATGTTACTTGCCGAAAGCATTTTAAAAAATAATGAATTAAAGAAATTAGAGTAAGATATTATGCTAACTCAAAAAGAAAAAGCCGCATTGAACAAATGGAAGAAAATGCGTGAAACAGGAAAAAATAAGTTTGTTTTTCGTACAGGTTTTCTTCTTTATGGCATGACCTTATACCTTTGCTATACAATTTCACTTATAGTTATTAATTTTGTGTATCATCCTGAAATTACTTTAAAAGATTATTTTACATCAAATATTTTTTTAAACAGATTGCTTACTACATTTATCCTTTTCGGATTAATGGGCTGGTTTATGGGCAATTCTATCTGGAGAAGTTACAAAAGAAGGTGGGACGAATTTTCTGATAAAATGAATTAAAACTTCTGCTAATTTACTGACTTAACCACACGATAATGATAAAGGTATTTAGGTAGTGTATAAAATTTATTGAAAGACCTGTTAATCTCTACCTTTGGTATAATTATTCCACTTGTATCATTAATGATTTCAGTATAATCAATAAAAGATTCAATGTTGTATTGCGATATTTCAGCTATTTGCTTTACCCCTCCTGTAACCAGCACTTTGATTTTGTCAGGTTTTATGATATGATTTTTAGGCAATATCCCTCCCCTGATTCTCACAGGAACATCGTAAATCGTAATATCTGCTTCCTGCTGAACATCAAATGTAACATGTACGTTGTTTAAAGATTTTTTTATAATTGTGCTTAAAGTATCAGATAAAGCCAAAGTTACCGTAGTTGGTTTGTAAACACCTTCAACATTAATTCTTTCTGTATTCCAGTATCTGATGTTTTTTACAGTAGTTTCGTTTCCTGTAATTTCAATACTATCAGGAGTAATTTTGAATTTATTCATAGCAACAAATCCATCACGGGGCGTAATTGTAATTATTGGGTTTACCGGTACTTTTCTTGTAACAAGTTGTCCAATGACTAACTTCATTGTTTCGGGGACAACATCAATAGGTTCAGCATCAACTATGTTTTGAATGCCTTTCATAAAATCAGTTCGGGAAATTATAAATTCATCAGTCGAAATATCTCTGTCAGTTAAATCAACAGTACACCCCTTATTGGAATTGAAAAACATTAGATAAAACAACTGCCATCCTGAACCTCTTACTTTTACAGAGATATTTTTTGGAAGAGGATTTTCTATTGCTTTATTATCAGGGAGAATAACCCTTAAAGGGATTCTTACAAAAGGGGTATATTCGTGATTCAGACTTGTGTACCCCCAAAGAGAAGTTGCAAAAAGAATTGAGCCAATCAAAGACCTTGATTTTAAAGCTCTTTTGATTCTTTTCAAGTTGATTGACCTAAATAATTTCATCTCGCCTATCAGTCTTTTTTATCATTTGTAAAAATGCAACCAGAAAAATAAAGAAAATTCATCTAATAAACAATTGATTTAATTTCTTTCTCTTCGAAGAAATCTCCATTTGCTCCTTCAAAAGTTCGTGTTGCTCTTGTTTTAACTTTTCTAACAATTCTTCTGCATCAGAGACTTCATCTTTTTGATTTTTAGCTAATTCCTCACATTTTTGCTTGTTTTCGAGTAGTTTACCTTGCAATTCAGCTAACCTGTTTTCTATATTTAATAGTTCAAGACGAATAATCGTATCTTTTACCATTCTTTCCATATCCACTTCAGTATTTCTATTCGAAAATTCTTTCCATTTTTCACTGAATTTTACCTCAGTGAAAATTAAATTTGTTATTTCTTGTTTCTCTCTTTGTGTCAATAATTCATCATCAAAATATGATTTTGCAATATCGCTGGATTCTTTCAACATTCTCAACAAATTCTTTAAAATTGATTTTCCTAAATCTGAATGAAATTTTTCTTCTGTAAGATTGTAAACATTTGTTATTATCGTCCGTGAATCCTTTTCTAAAAGTAGTAACTGAAGTAGCAGAACTTCTTCGGGTAATAATTTATCGTAAAACTTAATTTCATTAATATCTCGTTTAATTTCAGCGTCACTAATTAATTTCCCTTCTTTACTTTCTTTATTTTCAGCAATAGTTCTTATTGTTTCTTTATTTATTAAACCAGAATTACCTGACGTTGGTTTACTTTGGTTAGTAAGATTCGTTTTGTTTTTTTCCAGAATGGCTTTTTCTTTATAAACTTGTTCGATTTGACGACTCGTAAGATTCATCATTTGAGCCATATTCTTTATATATTCATCATGTTGCAATCTGTCAGGAATTTTGCAAATAAGCTCAAGGAAGTATCTCATTGACTTTGCTTTTTCAGTAGGATTTTTCAGCAAGTCTTTGTTACTGTATTTTTTAATTAAATAGTCCAGAAAGTTAACTGCCTGGTCAATATAAACCTGAAAATTCTTACCACCAAGGTTTCTTATTATACTGTCTGGGTCTTCTCCTGAGGGAAGTTCTACTATCAAAACATTGAAACCTTGTTCCAGAGCAAGTTCTAACCCTCTTTCTGTCGCTTTGATTCCTGCTTCGTCAGCATCGAATACAAGATAAATAGTTTTGCAATATCTGAACAGTGAATTTAATTGTTCCCTTGTTAAAGATGTACCGCTTGAAGCTATGGCATTTTGATATCCTGCCTGATGCAACGTAAGAACGTCAGCATATCCTTCTGTTAAAATGGCAAAGCCCGATTTCCTTATTTCATCT
>RCNQ01000215.1 GCA_003731675.1 Bacteroidetes/Chlorobi group bacterium ChocPot_Mid | reverse complement strand
AAAACATTTATTAATAATTTTGCAAGTTCCTGAATATTCCCATATTTATAAAGCAGTCCGGATTCATCATTCAACACCGAATCTCTCAATCCCGGAACATCTGCCGATATAACAGGAGTACCGCAAGCATTAGCTTCAATGTTCGTTATACCCCAGCCCTCTTTCATCGAAGTGTTCACAACACAATGAGCAAGTGAAAGATATTTTACTTTGTCTTCTTCGCTGATAAAACCAAAAAATTTAGTACAATTTTCAATCCCTAATTCCTTTGTTAACTTTTCGAGATACGGACGAAAATCACCACGCCCCAGGAAATGTAGTTGTGCATCTGGAATTTCCTTTCTAACCAGTGCAAACGCTTTGACAAGATGGTCTACACTTTTGTATTTTTTCAATCTCCCAAAATAAGTCACTGTTGGTTTCGAATATTTTTCTCCAACTTTCATTGGAAATAATTCCTGTGCAATAGCATTTGGAACAATTGAGAATAGCTCGGGATTGAATCCTCTTCCGATAAATTCATCCATAGTACTTTGCGAAACTACTGCAAAATGAGTATTTTTATAAACTGAATCTACAAGCTTTTCTGCCAAATACACATAAGTACCACTTAAAAAATTTGTTTCTCTATAAATACTTTTCCCAAAAAAATGATGACTGATTGCCATCAATGGTTCAGTAACATATCTCGGTGTGTAGAAAGGAATTTTATTGATATCGTCAATTACAATATCGAATTTTTTATGTTTGAAATTGTTAAGGTATTCTTTCTTTACATAAAAATTAAAAAGACTTCGGCTACCTTTTCTAATAACACGAATACCATCGATAATTTCTTCATCATTAGCTCCTTCAAACTTAGAACAAAATAATGTTACATCATGTCCCTTAACTGCAATCCTTTTGAATATCTCATGAAAATGAACTTCGGCTCCTCCTCCTGAAGGATTTTTTATACATTGCCAATTAAATACAAGAATTTTCATAAAGTCAATTCAATCAATAATTCATTTTTGGCAACTAATTGATTTTCTTTGACTAATACATTTTTTACCGTTGCATCAAATTCCGCTTTAATCTCATTTTTCATCTTCATTGCTTCAAGTATCAATAAAGAATCACCTTTTTTGATACGTTGACCATTCTTCACCGTAACAGCCCTTATAGTCCCAGGAATAAATGCAACAATCTGAGATTTACTCTTCGGAACATATTTTTTCCTGCTAAGAAATTTTTTTGTTAATCTCGTCTGATATTCTGTATCGTCAATAATTATACTATTCTGATTTAATTCATTCATAATTTTCCTGAAATTTTTTTAAAATGGTGGAATCCCATGTTTTTTCTTTGGTAACTCATCAACCTTATTCTGAGACAAATACATCGAATGGATTATATAATCTCGTGTTTCCTCAGGATTTATAACTGCATCAATATATCCGTTTGCGGCGGCTCTATAAGGATTGGCAAACTTCTGCGTGTACTCCTGAACTTTTTCCTTCCTTACTTCATCTGGATTCTGTGCATTAGCTATCTCGTTTTTAAAAATAATATTTGCTGCTCCCTCAGGACCCATAACAGCAATTTCAGCAGTAGGCCATGCAAATACAAAATCAGCACCAAGATGCCTGGAACACATTGCTATATATCCCCCCCCGTATGCTTTTCTGAGAATAATTGTTATTTTTAATACAGATGCTTCACTATAAGCGTATAATATTTTTGCACCGTGTCGAATAACCCCGGCATGCTCCTGGTCAACCCCTGGAAGGTATCCGGGCAAATCAACAAGAGTTAGAAGAGGAATATTAAATGCGTCACAAAAACGAATAAACCTTGCGGCTTTGTCCGATGAATCTACATCCAATACTCCTGCTAAAACCAATGGCTGATTCCCAACAACCCCAACAGTTTCTCCATTCATCCTCACAAATCCAACAACTATATTTTGAGCCCAATGCTCTTGAATTTCAAGAAAATCTGAGTCATCACACAAAGCCCTTATAATATCCCTTATATCGTATGGTTGAGTAGCATCCTTTGGCATAATCTGGTCAATCAGCAAATTACTTCTGGGACTTTTTGGGGGAAATTTATCAGCTTTTTTCTGATTGTTCCAAGGAATAAATGTTACTAACTTTTTAATTTGCTCAAAACACTCTTTCTCTGATTCTGCATAAAAGTGAGCATTACCTGAAATTTCCGCCTGTACTTTTGCCCCACCCAAATCTTCCATTGAGATTTCTTCACCAAGAACTGTTTTTATAACTTCAGGACCAGTAATAAACATTTTGGAAATTTTATCAACAACAAAAACAAAATCTGTCAAAGCAGGCGAATAAACTGCACCACCTGCACAAGGACCTAATATTACCGATATTTGTGGTATTACACCTGATGCTCTTGTATTCCTGAAAAATATTTCTCCATATCCAGCAAGCGAATTAACTCCCTCCTGAATCCTTGCTCCACCTGAATCATTTATACCAATCAATGGTAATCCTAACCTGAGTGCATGGTCCATTATTTTTGTTATCTTTCTTGCGTGTGCTATACCTAAAGAACCACCTGCTACTGTAAAGTCCTGTGCGTAAATACATACAGGAAATCCCAAAATACTACCTGTACCTGTAATGACACCATCACCAGCAAGGAATTTTTTGTTCATACCGAAATCTTCTGCCTTATGCTCCACGAAAAGGTCATATTCGTGAAATGAGCCGGTATCCAGAAGCTCATTTATTCTTTGTCGGGCAGTCATTTTACCCATAGCCATTTGTTTTTGGATAGCTTGCTGACCACCTCCCTCTGTTACCTTGGATTTTAACTTAAAAAATTCTAATATTCTTTGTTTCAATGACATTTAACTTTCTCCAATTAATTCATTTTCCCATTTTTTCAAATTTTCAGAATGCAAATATAAGTAATATCAAATATACCCAAAAAGTAATGAATAAAATAGGAGAATATTTTATAATATTTTCAGATTTAATTGCTTACTTTAATTAAATATTTATTTATTTGCAGTAACAATTCTGACGTTATCAAAATCCGGTGTATATATTTCCGCTTTATTGGATTTTCCAGATATAGATTTCTTCATTTGCTTTTTGCTAAGGGGAACTACCTGTAAGTTTTTTATGAAAACATCTCGCTTGAACACAACCTGATAATCTTTGAGTTCATTTCTTAGATTATTTATCCTTGAATCAAGCAAATCTGATAAACGCTCTTTAGTTGTATAATTCTCATTTTTATATGTTACTTTTCCCTTTTTATCTATTTTTTCTATCCTGCGTTTTGAATTTTCCAACCATGAATCATAAGAACTTACAATTATATTTAATTTTATTTCAGGATTGAAATTTACAAATGTTTTAATAAATTGAATAAATTGCTTGTTGATTACTACCGAATCATTAGGTTCAAAAAATTTGAACCTGAAAATTTCTAAATTAGATTGAAATGGTTTAATAAATATATTTGTATTTATCTCTTCATACTTCATTATTGTTGACAAATCAATTTTCAGCTCATTATTTTCAGGTAAATATCCTTTGGCAATCACGTAATAAATTTCACCGGACGGAAGAGACTGCTGATAAGAACCATCTAATGAATTCGACAGGCACAATGCTGGTTTTCCTTTGCTATTGATAAAATATAATGATGTCCCTATTGGTTTTCCTGAGGTAATATCGATTACTTTTCCTTGTAACAATACATTTGCTTTTGTCTGAGCTGAAATTTCAACTATACAAAGAGTTGCGAAGATAATTAATATTATTTTTATCATATTTTTCATTTTTCCCAATTTACTAAATAATCAATATTTAAATTAAAAGTAACATAATATATAAACGTAATTTGAGTTAATTTATGCTGAAAATATTTTCAGTTGTTGACCTCAATAAAAATATTACAGTTTATTGGCTCTTCCCCAAGACCCTTTGTTGTAAGACAATTACATTTATACTTTCAAAAGTCTTTCATTTAAAATATCTCATTACAGCTTCAACGAACAATGCTGTCCCATAAACCAATGCTTCTTCATCAGGTGACATCTTGCTGTTGTGTAAGCCAGGCATTTCAGTCTCGCTTCCAGAGCGAACACCTAAAAACCAAAATGTTGATGGAATTTCCTTTGCATAAAAACCGAAATCTTCTCCCCACATCTTCGGCTCAAAATCTAAAACTGCTTTCTCCCCAAAAATTTCTTTAGCAGTTGCCTGAATGAAGTTTGTTGTCTTTTCATTATTGAATACTGCAGGATAGCCGCCTTCTATTTTCACTTCACATTCAGTACCATATAGTTTGCATATCTCTGTTGATTTTTCAACAATCATTTTGTGCATTTTTGTTCGCCAGTCGCTGTCAAACGACCTTAGTGTTCCCATCAGTTTTACTTCATCAGGAAAAACATTTGGTGCAGAACCACCGTGAATCGCTGTAACAGAAAGTAATCCAGGTATAACTGGATTTTTAAACTTTGTTAACATGCTTTGAAGATAAACCACGAGTTGTGAAGCTGATATTATAACATCATTATTCAGATGAGGTTGTGCTGCATGTCCACCTTTTCCTTTGATTGTCCAATAAATCTCATCAGGTGCTGCCATAATATATCCAGAAGATATAGAAATCGTTCCAACAGGTGCATCAGGATAAAT
>RCNQ01000214.1 GCA_003731675.1 Bacteroidetes/Chlorobi group bacterium ChocPot_Mid | reverse complement strand
AAAAATCTTGTGTGAGTCCACAAAATTACCATGCTGGTCAACTGCCCCTAACCTATCTGCGTCACCATCACATGCAATACCTATGTCGTAGTTATATCTCCTTACATTTTGTATCAATTCATTCAAATTTTCGGCAATAGGTTCAGGATGACCGAGATTGCCAAATGATGGATTACATTCACAATGTAGCTCATCACTATCAGGTAGTAATTCTTTCATCAATCCGATACCGGCTCCATACATTGGGTCGTAAAGTACTTTGAACTTAGCTTTTTTAATAGCATCAATATTTATTTTCTTCTTAATGTGTCTGAAATATGATTCCTTAGGTTCAAAATATACAATTTTTTGCATTTTCATATAGTCTGAAACTTCTAATGGTTTGATTTGAGGTGGCCTTTTAAAAAGACGTTTAAGTTCAGCTTCTACCTTAGTGATTTGTTCAGGAGTAGCAGGCCCACCAAAACCGGCTTTTAATTTATAGCCATTGTATTCAGGAGGGTTATGACTGGCAGTGATAACAACACCAAGATCTGCACCTTTTTGTTTTGTTGAAAATGATACCTGAGGTGTAGATGCAACACAATTAGATAGTTGCACGTATATGTCCTTCCATGCTAGAATTTTTGCAACTTCATGAGCAAATTCCTTAGACAAGAATCTTGTGTCGTAGCCAATCACAACTTTTGGTTTCTTCTTTGTATTTTTTTTCAAGTATGCTGCTGTTGCCAATGCAACCATTTGAAGATTTTCAAAGGTAAAATCTTTTGCAATATATCCCCGCCAACCATCTGTACCAAATGATATCATAATTCCATCCAAATTCATTAATAATTAATTAATTTCCTGTTTTTTAGAGTTGTAGTTTGTATCAACTACGTTTCTGTTTTATCTTTTATAAAATGAGTAAGCTTCTTTTCCACCAAAAACAGCATCTGTCTCGAGTATTTCCTCAATCCTCAACAATTGATTGTACTTTGCGATTCTGTCGGTTCTGCAAAGTGAACCTGTTTTAATTTGACCTGCATTTACTGCAACTGCAAGTTCGGCTAATGTTGTATCCTCTGTCTCTCCTGAACGGTGTGAAATAACTGTTGAATACCCGTTGCGGTGTGCTAATTTAATGGTATCGAGTGTTTCTGTCAAAGTTCCTATCTGGTTTAACTTAATTAGTATCGAATTTGCAACTTTTTCGTTGATTCCTCTTTGAAGGAACTTGGGATTAGTAACAAAGTTATCATCACCAATCAACTGAATTTTATTACCTAAAGCCTCAGTTAACTTTGCCCATCCCGACCAGTCACTTTCACCGAGTCCATCTTCAATTGATGCAATGGGGTATTTCTTTGTAAGTTCAATATACCAGTCAATCATTTCTTTTGATGTTTTGTTTTTGCCTGTTGACTTGAACATTTTATATTTTCCGTTTTCGTACATTTCACTTGCGGCAGTATCAATTGCAAGCAAAACATCCTTTATTGGTTTGTAACCAGCTTTCTTGATTGCTTCAAGTATTACATCAAAAGCTTCTTCATTTGATTTCAATGATGGTGCAAATCCCCCTTCATCACCGACAGAAGTATTGTAGCCCTTACTTTTTAAAACAGACCTGAGGTTTTGAAAAATCTCGGCACCCATCCTCAAAGCTTCCCTGAATGTAGGTGCTCCGTGAGGTACAATCATAAATTCCTGAATGTCAACATTGTTATCAGCATGTTTCCCACCGTTTAATATATTCATCATAGGCACAGGTAGTACATGGGCATGGATGCCACCAATGTATCTGAATAAAGGCATCCCATAAAATTCAGCAGCAGCTTTTGCTACTGCGAGCGAAACACCCAATATAGCATTTGCCCCGAGTTTCTTTTTGTTTGGGGTGCCGTCTAATTCACATAAAACTTTGTCAATCTGAATTTGCTCTGAAGCATCTAATCCAATAACAGCGTCGGCAATTATTCCATTGACATTATTTACAGCTTTTGTAACACCTTTACCTAAAAATCGTTTTTTATCACCATCACGTAATTCCCAAGCTTCATTTTCACCAGTGCTTGCACCTGAAGGTACCGCCGCCAATCCAGTAGTCCCATCTTCGAGCATAACTTCGACTTCGATTGTAGGATTTCCTCTTGAATCGAGTATTTCTCTACCAAATACATCAACAATCATTGAACACATAACATTATCCTTTCAAAAATTTATTTATTCTGTTCCGACTTATTTTCTAACCTTAGATATTTAAAATATTAATCAGCTAATTTTACTCTAAGAAACTTTTTTTTTGCAATTGTTCCTTACATTTTAATTATCGATTTTATGACTTTAATAAAAATTAACTTTAAGTCATCCTGAGCTCCTTTAAGTCATCCTGAGCTCCTTTTAGTCATCCTGAGCTCGTCGAAGGATGAACTCGTCGGCCATCCTGAGCTCCTTTTAGTCATCCTGAGCCCGTCGAAGGATGAACCCGTCGGTCATCCTGAGCTCCTTTTAGTCATCCTGAGCTCGTCGAAGGATGAACTCGTCGGTCATCCTGAGCTCGTCGAAGGATGAACCCGTCGGTCATCCTGAGCTTGTCGAAGGATGAACCCGTCGGTCATCCTGAGCTCCTTTTAGTCATCCTGAGCTCGTCGAAGGATGAACCCGTCGGTCATCCTGAGCTTGTCGAAGGATGAACTCGTCGGTCTCCTGAGCTTGTCGAAGGATGAACCCGTCGGTCATCCTGAGCCCGTCGAAGGATGAGCTCGTCGCTTTTTGAGTCATCCTGAGCTTGTCGAAGGATGAGCTCGTCGAAGGATGAATTAAAATAACCCTCATCTTCTTATAAATATTCGTTTAGTCTTGCTACAATTTGCTGTTTGGGTACTGCCCCGACAATAGTATCCACAACTTTACCATCTTTGAATATCATTACAGTAGGTATTGACCTAATTCCTAATTGTATAGCAATGCTTTGGTTATTATCCACATCAACTTTGCATATTTTTGCTCTTCCTTCAAATTCGTTCGCCATTTCGTCAATAATTGGTGCTATCATTTTGCAAGGTCCACACCATGTTGCCCAAAAATCAATTACAACAGGTATCTTTGATTCCAATACTTCTGTTTGATAACTACCTTCAGTAATATGTAATGGTTGTGCCATAAAATAAAACTCCTTTAATACATTTCTTAAAAATTTGCAATAAAATAATCTGCAAAACTAACAATTTTTTACGAATTGATAATTAATTTTTATTCTGTTTTATGTGAATCAATTAGTCATCCTGAGCCCATCGGTCATCCTGAGCTTGTCGAAGGATGAGCCCATCGGTCATCCTGAGCTCCTTTTAGTCATCCTGAGCTTGTCGAAGGATGAACCCGTCTGTCATCCTGAGCTTGTCGAAGGATGAGCCCGTCTGTCATCCTGAGCTCGTCGAAGGATGAGCCCATCGGTCATCCTGAGCCCGTCGAAGGATGAACCCGTCTGTCATCCTGAGCTTGTCGAAGGATGAGCTCGTCGAAGGATGAGCCCGTCTGTCATCCTGAGCTCGTCGAAGGATGAACCCGTCGGTCATCCTGAGCTCGTCGAAGGATGAGCCCGTCTGTCATCCTGAGCTTGTCGAAGGATGAGCCCATCGGTCATCCTGAGCTTGTCGAAGGATGAGCCCGTCTGTCATCCTGAGCCCGTCGAAGGATGAACCCGTCGGTCATCCTGAGCTCGTCGAAGGATGAGCTCGTCTGTCATCCTGAGCTCGTCGAAGGATGAGCCCGTCTGTCATCCTGAGCTCGTCGAAGGATGAGCCCGTCGGTCATCCTGAGCTTGTCGAAGGATGAGCCCGTCTGTCATCCTGAGCCCGTCGAAGGATGAGCCCGTCGGTCATCCTGAGCTTGTCGAAGGATGAGCTCGTCTGTCATCCTGAGCTCGTCGAAGGATGAGCCCGTCTGTCATCCTGAGCTTGTCGAAGGATGAGCCCATCGGTCATCCTGAGCTTGTCGAAGGATGAGCCCGTCTGTCATCCTGAGCCCGTCGGTCATCCTGAGCTTGTCGAAGGATGAGCCCATCGGTCATCCTGAGCTTGTCGAAGGATG
>RCNQ01000020.1 GCA_003731675.1 Bacteroidetes/Chlorobi group bacterium ChocPot_Mid | reverse complement strand
CTTGTACCCGGACAATGAGGACCAGGTGTAACTGCTTTTATTTCATAAGGAGCAGGTTTCGGAATAATTGTTGTGAACATCGTTGCTGATGATTCACAAGCATTATATGCCCAAACGCGTAAAGTAGCATTACCAGTACCTGCCGTAACCTGTGTCCAAGTCTGCGAAGTATTAGTGCATGACCAGCCACTCCCTGTTATTTGCCAAGTATATCCTGAAGCAAGTAGAACAGGATTAACAGTATAGGTTTTTGATGTACCAGTGCAGTGGAAACCACCGGGGACATTAATTGGAGTAATGTCACCAAGTTGATTGATGACTTTGGTGAAAGTACCGCTATTGCCATCAATATTGAAAGCCCATACTGAAATAGTTCCGCTTTCAGGACCTGCAGTTAGTACGTTGAATGTACTTGATGTCGTACTGCTTGCAAAACTCCACGAAGGACCTGTTGCAACCCAGTAGAATCCATCGGCACCTCCACTTTGCAAAACTGATATAGTTTGTGATGTACCACTACAGAATGGTAACAGAAAACCAATATCAGTTGGGTCTGAAGGTGGTGCGGCTTCTGAATTAAATGTCATGAAACAATTAATTACCAGAAGTAAAATTGCAGAAAAGAAAAATACTTTTAGTTTTTTCACTGCTATGCTCCTTTCAAAGTGTGTATAATAATTTTTTATTTTTGTTTTCATTGTGATACATTATTGTTGTAAACTTTTTTACTATACAATTTATTTTTTTCATTTATTTGTTTTTGCTAACAAAAAATTAAACATCAGCAAATATAATTTTACTAAAATAATAAATTATTACTTAGTTAAAAAATATTAATTCTGATATTTTATATATTTATTAGAAAAAATAAAGTTAATTCCCCCTCTTTATTTTAACGAATCGTATTAAAATTAAATATAAAAAAAGCTATATTTTTCTCTAATTCGCCTTTTCTAATTACAATAATACGTTTTTTTTTAATTATTTACAAGATTTTTTTGATAAATTTAAAAAATATTTTAAATAAAGGTGAGCTTGACAGAGAAGACATAATCACTCTGTTGTCATCAGAGAGTAGTGAAGACTTAGGATTATTAAAATCAAAAGCTTATGAAATATTAAAGGAGTATTGCGGGATAAAGGTGTGGTTAAGAGGCTTGATTGAGTTTTCGAATATATGCGTAAATGATTGTTATTACTGTGGGATACGCAAAAGCAACAAGAGTTTGAACCGCTATTTGTTAAGCAAAGAAGAGATAATAAATACAGCTTTATGGTGTGCAGAAAAGGGTTTTGGGTCAATTGTTTTGCAATCGGGAGAAAGGAATGACAAGAATTTTGTTGATTTTGTCAGCAGTGTTGTTTCTGAAATCAAGAAAATGACTATTTCGGATAAGTTACCTGAGGGATTGGGTATTACACTTTGTATCGGGGAACAGGATTATAATTCTTACAAGAAATTATTTGAGGCAGGAGCACATAGATATTTGTTAAGGATAGAGACAAGCAATGAGAAACTATTCAGAGAAATACACCCACCGGAGCAAAGCTTTCAGAGGCGGGTGGAATGTTTGAAAATGCTTAAGGATATTGGTTTCCAAACGGGGACAGGGGTAATGATAGGGCTACCTAATCAGACTATTGAGGATTTAGCTGATGATATTTTATTTTTTAAAAGCATTGATATTGATATGATAGGAATGGGACCGTACATTATTCACAAGGATACTCCTATGGCTAATTCTGAAAGTCTAATGAAAAATGAAAATTATAAGGAGCATAATTATCTTTTGTCATTGAAAATGATTGCAACAGCACGGATTTTTCTGAAAGATGTAAATATTGCATCGACTACGGCACTTCAGGCAATAAAGCCATTTGGGAGAGAAGCCGGTTTAAGCTTTGGTGCAAATGTAATAATGCCATTGATAACACCGGAAATTTACAGGAAGGAATATCAACTTTATGAGGGTAAACCTTGTATAGAGGATTTGGCTGAAGATTGTTATGATTGCTCTGTTCAAAGAATAAAATCAATAGATAGAGAAGTTGGATTTGACGAATGGGGTGATTCCATGCATTTCATAAGTAAAAATTCTAAAGCAGATTAACTCGATTTTATTTTGATAAAATAATATTCATTTAATCTCAAGATGTCATGTAGTATAAATATTATTTAAAATTCTGATTTTTTTCGTAATTTCAAATCTTTAAATTTGGAAATTATTATTAATAAGATTGGAATTTACGATGGCAAAGAAGCATAGTGCAAAAAATATACCTTTGAAGGAAAAAGTTAATTCAAAAGGAGCATCAGTAAAAGTCACAGAGAAAGATTTGATACCTGAAAAATATCAGGATTTGTTTTATATAGCACTATTATTTGTGCTTGTTTACATTTTCTTTTCGTCAGCAATATTTGGCAATGGTTTTTATGTTTCGGACAATCTTGCATCTAAGAGTTTCGAAACCTATGTGAAGGATGCTGAGAACCATGGGGTTTTTCCTCAGTGGATACCTTATATTTTTAGTGGTATGCCATCTTTTGCGGCAATGTTGACAACTGGAGCAAGAGCCTGGGCTTTCCTTCAATCAATATTTTTTAATATAATTGGTTTCTTTGGTTTATTGTTTGGCAGTGATGTTGCCCGCCTTGCTATGTACTACATTATTTATGGAATCGGTATTTATATTTTGATGAGAACAAAAGACCATGAGAGGTTCGTAGCATTTTTTACATCTGTAGCGGCTGTCTTTTCGACAAGTGTAATAGTGTGGATAATGATAGGGCACAACACCAAACCTGTTGTATTTGCAATGTTCCCATTTGTTATATTGCTGTTAGAACAATTGCGACAAAAGTTTTCAATAATCAACACAGTATTGCTAATAATAGTAGTACATATTATGATGGAAGCAGGTCATGTTCAGATGATATTTTACGGAATAACAACATTTGCACTTTATTTAATTTTTGAATTTGTAAGCAGATTAATTAGCAAGAGAAAACCATTAAAGGTACTAAGAGCGGCAGGTTTGCTGATACTTGCCGGTGGTATTGCTTTTATAATGTCATCTGACAGGTATTTAAGTACAATGGAGTACACACCATATTCAACTCGAGGGACTGGACCTATCGTGAAGACTAACAATGACAAGCAAGATGCAACAGGTGGGCATGACTATGATTATGCGACTATGTGGTCTTACAGTCCGCAGGAAATGATGCTGTTTTTTGTTCCTAATTATTTTGGTTTCGGGAAACTTGAATATTCTGGTCAGGCAACAAGGGGTGAATCTGTAAAATTACCTACTTACTGGGGACAAAAGCCGTTTGATGATGCAGCTGCTTATATGGGTATATTAGTTTTTGCTTTGGCGGTACTTGGGTTTATAATGTACAGGAGCAACGTTTTTGTTCAGTTTTTATTAGTTACTTCGTTATTTTCATTACTTCTTTCTTTTGGAAAGAATTTGCCAGTACTTTACGATTTGTTTTATTATTATGTACCGAGTTTCAACAAATTCAGGGCTCCAAGTATGGCGTTAGCAATAATGCAATTTACTGTGCCAATACTCGCTGGATATGGTCTGACAGGTATTTTAAATTGGAGAAAAAATCAGGACAGCATCAGTAAAAAACAGATGAAAGGTTTATTGATTGCTTCCGTCAGTTTTCTTGGTCTTGGATTTTTGTTTGCTCTATTGTTTAAGTCAAGTTATATAGATGCAGTCAATGCTTCGGAAAATCAATCATTCCAGAATTATTTAAAACAAATCCCTGACTATGCTGATTTCATTTATAGCCACATGATAAGTGACTGGTTACTGAACGGTGTTTTGTTGCTTTTGGCGGTAATGATAATTTTTTATTTCACCAAAGGAAAGCTAAGTAAAAACCTGATGTATTTGGCATTGCTGATAATATTGGTAGTGGACTTATGGAGAGTTGGTTTCAGACCTATGGAAGTATCAGACAAACCAATTGAATCAGGAGCCTTTGCAAAAACAGATGTGATTCAATTTCTTGAGCAGGACAAATCTATTTATCGTATAGCTGATATGTCACAGAGAGAAACACCAAACAGTCTGGCATATTTCAAAATACAGAATGTTAACGGTTATCATTCAGCAAAGTTAAGATTATATCAGGACATAATGGATGTTGCAAATATGCCACAGGCACAGGGTTCAACGTCATTGGTTTTGAATCCGTTTTTATGGAACCTTATGAATGTAAAATATATACTTGCACAAGGAAAACTCTGGGAAGGAGCAACACCAGTTTTTCAATCTCAGATGACCAAAGAAAGTGTATATTATAATCCTGGTTTGTTGCCAAGAGCATTTTTTGTTGATTCTGTTAAGGTAGAAAAGCCATTGAAAATTTTGTATCATTTACGGGACGGTGATTTTAATCCCATTCAGGTTGCTTACTTGGAGAAATCAATTGATTTACCAATTGACACAGTTCAGAATGAATGTACTGCAAAAATTGTTGGTTACAGGAATGAAAGTATAAAAATCAAGGCAACAGCAACTGGCAATAATTTGTTATTTATAAGTGAGATATACTATCCGTCATGGAAAGCTTTTATTGACGGTAAGGAGACTGAAATATATAAAACGAATTATGCATTCAGGTCAATCATCGTGCCAAAAGGGATACACAATATTGAGCTAAAATATTTATCAAAGGGTTTCGAATTGGGTAAGCAGTTGAGTTTAGCTTCGAATATATTGGTTGCTTTAGCTTTATTGTTAGGAATTTTTCTGGAATTACGCAGAAAGAAATCTCAGGAAATCGAATAAGAATAAATAAAGTCAAGAATAAGAAAATTTAAGCAAATTCTTATCCTGCATTAATTTATTTTTTACAATCAGGTGATTTTTTGCTTTGCCTTTTACTTTCCAAGTAATGGTAATTTTATCATTTTTCCTGGATTTCATAGTCGCTATGATGGTCAAATTATTATTTTCAAAAAGGGTTTTGAGTTCGGATATATGTTTTTTGTTAAAAGGTATTTTTATTGTATAATTTGTAATTTCATTAAATCTACTGATAAATTTTTCAATATAAGGAAAGAAGCTAAGTATAAGCAAAACAAGAAAAACAGATGAAACTGAAAGGGAGTACTCCCCGGCACCGATAGCCATACCAAGAGCAGCAGAATACCAAACAGTGGCAGCAGTTGTTAATCCTGAAACCTGACCACGGTTTCGGATGATGACTCCGGCACCTAAAAAACCAATACCAGTAACAATACCTGCGGCGATTCGGGAATGGTCTCCCCAACCGAATTTGGAAGACAAAATACTGAATACTGTTGTTCCAAGACATATTATAATGATAGTTCGAAAACCGGCTGCTTTTTCCCTGTATTGTCTTTCAAGACCTATAATGCCTCCAAGTATAAGGGATAATAATAATTTTAAGATATCTTCACTCATATAGTTATCAGTCATAGTTTTTAAATATTTACAAAAATAAGAAATCAAAATTAAAATTTTATTATTTTGTTTAAATTATCCGAAAATTAAACTTAAGAATAAATTTTATCGTCTTTAAATTTCAATTTTATATAAAATATAAACAAAATTAATTATAGATGTTAATCTATGGTAAGATTTGAAAATATTGAGTTTTTATATTTATTATTTGCTATACCTTTATTGGTGATAGCATATATAATTTTCAGGAATTTAAGGTTTAAGTCATTATCCAAATTCGGGGATATAGGTCTAATAAATGTGTTATATGATGATACTTCAGAGATAAAACCGATAATAAAATTTGCCTTATTGATAAGTTCGTTTGGTGTTATAATTTTGGGAGTAGCTAATCTTCAGGTAGGTACAAAAATCGAAAAGGCAACCAGAGAGGGTGTAGAGGTAATGATAGCCATAGATGTATCAAGAAGTATGGACGCTGATGACATAAAACCTTCACGATTGGAAAGAGCCAAACAAGCAGTTTCAAAGTTAATTGATAATTTACAAAATGATAAAATCGGTTTGATAGTTTTTGCTGGTGATGCATATTTGCAATTACCTTTAACAACAGATTTTTCTGCCGCTAAATTATTTTTAAGTGCCGTTAGTACTTCAATGGTGCCAAGACAGGGAACAGCAATTGGTTCGGCTATAGAGCTTTCCGTTAAATCCTTGTTGAAGGATAATAAATTAAAGAAAGCAATAATAATAATTACAGATGGAGAAAACCACGAAGATGATGCGATTGGTGCGGCATCAATGGCGGAAAGCAATAATATAGTAGTTCATACAATTGGTATGGGGACAATTGAAGGAGGTCCGATTCCAGTTTACAGGAACGAGCAGAGAGTTGACTTTGCAAGAGATGCCCAAGGTAGTGTGATATTCACTAAATTAGACCCGAATATGCTTGAGCAGATAGCAGTAGCTGGAGGAGGTAAATTCACTCTTGCCTCAGGAGTTGACCCTGATTTGAGCTCTTTGTTGAACAAAATATCGGGAATGGAAAAGAAAGAATTTTCTTCGAGGTTGTTTACTGATTATGAAAGCCGTTTTCAATACTTTTTTGGATTGGCTTTGATAATGTTGCTTATTGAATTATTTTTATCGGAAAGAAAAAATAAATTTTTAACTTCATTGAAATTATTTGAGAAGAAATGATGAATTATTTAGTATTAACTATATTATTTTTCTTTTCTACATTAAGTGTTTTTTCGCAGAATGCGAATGATTTGATTAGAAAAGGAAACAAGGAATACGAAAAGAAAAAATTCAATGATGCTGAAATCAGTTACAGAAAGTCATTGGAGCTTGATAAATCGCACAAAGCAGTTTTCAATCTTGGTGATGCATTATATAAACAAGGACAATTTGACAAAGCATCACAGGAATTTAACTCGATAGCTAACGGAAAACATGATAATGAAGTTATTGCAAAGGCATATCATAATTTAGGTAATTCACTTTTAAAATCACAAAAATATCAGGAAAGCATTGATGCATATAAGAAATCATTGAAGCTTAATCCAAAAGATATTGATACTAAATATAATCTTGAATATGCAAAAATGATGTTGCAAAAACAACAGCAACAACAAAATCAGCAACAGAATAAAAATAATCAACAACAGCAGCAGCAACAACAGCAACAGCAACAGC
>RCNQ01000213.1 GCA_003731675.1 Bacteroidetes/Chlorobi group bacterium ChocPot_Mid | reverse complement strand
TGTAGTCCAAAACGTCTTTATATTCAGGTTTTCTAAACCAATCACTCAATAAATAGATATACTCAACTTCAATATTTGCAGGTGCTAATAGTTTTTGATACTGCTTTCTTTTAAAATCGCAAGTTTGTAATTTTTCGTCAACGGAACCTGCAACTTGTTGAAATTTACACTCTATAATAAAGAGTGTATTGGCAATGATTACAAAAATGCTATCATCAGGAAGCAACCGTTTAGAAATTAAACCTTTCCATTCAATTTTTAACTCATCAAGGAACTTGTAAAATCCATATTTCTTAAAAATCCTTCCAACAAGCTCATCATTGAAGTAAACATTACCATCTTCAACTTTATACCCATTTTGGGAGTTCAAAAATTCTGAAAGATCTGTTGTTCCTTCAAATACCAAACCTGTTTTGGTGTTTCCACCGCCTTTTCCACCAAAAATCATATCGTTATTGCTACTTTGTTATTGTTTGTAATTAGTAGTTCTTTTAACAATCCCCGTTTTTCAGGATTTGCATTTATACTACGTTTAGCGTTTACTCTTTCAATTTTGAAATCAGAGTATAAGTCATCAAAAAAGTTATCGTTTTCATCTTTGCCTTTAACGTCTGAATTGCTCAAAATCCAAGTATGGTTTAGAGCATCAAGTTTGTGGCAAAAATCTCTTAATCTTATCTGTTCTGCATCATTAAACTCGTCTTTTGCGTATGAGTTAAAACTGGAAGTTTCGCTCAATGGTTTGTAAGGTGGGTCGAAATAAAATAGCGTGTTATTATCTGCGTGATTAAGAGTTTCTTCATAGTCGCCACAAAGAATTTCCACTTTTTGTAGTGCTTGACTCACTGCCAAAATATTTTCGTTATCGCAAATTGTTGGTCGTTTGTAACTCCCCATAGGTACATTATACTCGTTTTTACGGTTTACTCTATAAAGTCCGTTGAAACAAGTCCGATTGAGAAAAATAAACAAAGCGGCTTGTCCGCTTTGTTCTTCTTTTCTAGTGTTATAAAGTTCTCTTTTTGAGTAGTAATATTCTTTTTTTTCTTCGTCTTGTCCTTCAAGTCCGTGATATTCATTTTGCAAAATATCAAGAATTGAAATCAGTTCTTTTGGTCTTGATGCTATTGTTTTGTATGTGTTTATTAAGTCTTCGTTAATGTCATTTATTACGGCTTTTTTTAGGTTTGGAAAGTTGTTTAACATCCAAAACAAAACTGCACCGCTTCCAACAAAAGGTTCTATGTAGGTAAATTTGTCCTTTGAAATGTCATTGGGCAAAGCCTTTTCAATGTCGTTAATGAGCTGTGTTTTACCACCTGCCCACTTTAAAAACGGTTTTGCTATTCTGTCTGTCATTAGTTCTTTATATTATTTTTTTGAGTCAAGCAAATTTACGATTTTCATTCTTCTTATTCTTCGTTTCGATCAGTTAATTGTCAACCGATTTTGTCTGCACGAACGTCTTTTAGGGTGTCGGCTAACAAAATTCTTTACGCAATATTGCGTATATCTTTTTATCGCTGCAGATTATATTGCAGAATATCCTCATATAATCGGTTATTACGAAAGAACCATAATTTTGTTTAATATTTTTTTTATTGATTAAAATTAGTTTAAGAATTTTTAAATAGCAAAAAAAATTAAGAGCGAGGTGAGGGAATAACTGATCTTCCAACTGCATTAAATTTTTTGACAGTCCTTAGATAACAATTCTGTTGTCATCCTTCGACAAGCTCCATTAGACTTAGTGAGAGATTTATTTTAATTTTATAAAAAACATTTAATAACAATATAAGGATTAAATAAAATACCCAAAGAACCGAGTAAGTCTATGGGCTCGCTCAAGTTAAAACTATAGTCTGATTAAGACCCGGCTCTTTGGTGGTTAAAGCTAAATAATATTTCCGTATCTAAGATTATTAAAATGGAGTAAGCTCGTACCACTAAGGGTGTTTTATTAAAGAAAGAACAATGCAAACAACAAAATATTTCATCGGCTTTGATATTTCGGCAGATGATTTTTCTGCCAGTTGCATTACCAGTCCTGATAATCTTGTTTTCTCAACACAAAAGTTCTCAAATAACATTGATGGCTTTAATGAGTTTCTGGCTTTGCTCTCTAAGCACAACATAAAACAATCTGAAGCAATCATCTGTATGGAAGCAACAGGTGTTTATTCTGAAAACATCTCTTACTTCTTAGCTTCAAAAGGATTTACCGTTGCTATTGAAGCTCCGCACAAGATAAAAAACAAGACTAAAGATTCACCAAGAAAGAACGACTTTATTGATGCTTTACACATAGCAGAATATGCTTACAGGTATTCTGATAAACTTCCTATCTGGAAGCCAAGCAATGAGATTATAGAGCAAATACAGGTGCTTTTAACTACCCGTGAACACCTTAGTCTTCAGATGATTGCCAATGTAAATGCTCTTAAGACATTAAAGCACAAATACTATCAAACTCCTCTGGCTAACCAGATATACGAGCAAACTATCAGTAAACTCAAAGAACATATCAAACAGATTGATCAGGAAATAAAAACTTTAATCGATAAAGACGATTCATTTAAGAACAATATTTCTTTAGCCAAATCTGTTCCTGGTGTTGGATTACTTTTAGCTGCAAATCTTCTTGTTCTTACAAAAGGATTTACAGAACACCTGAACTACAAGCATATTGCTTCTTATACAGGAATATGCCCCTATGAACAGATTAGTGGGACATCATTACACAAACCACCAAGATCAAGAATGTGTGGTCCAGCTAAGCTCAGAAAACTTCTTTACCTTGCTGCATTATCTGTAAGAACTCATAATCAAAATTTTAAGAAATACTTCCTTCGTAAACAAGCTGAAGGAAAAAACAATAGACTTATTCTAAACAACATTGAAAATAAACTATTAAAAATAATTTGTGCTGTTATTAATTCTGGAACTGCTTATACAGAAAACTATAAATCTATTAATCCAGAATTATTAAAAACAGCTTGACTATGTCATAATATTCAG
>RCNQ01000212.1 GCA_003731675.1 Bacteroidetes/Chlorobi group bacterium ChocPot_Mid | reverse complement strand
TGAAGACATAAAATATAGACTTTTTGAATTTCCATATCCTTCAATCCTGCTAATTTTTTTATCATCAAAAAAGATTTTAATTGAGTATCCGACAATCTGATTTTTCCTGTTTATTTCAATTGTATCATCTCTTGATACTGCTATTGCATTACCAAAAGAATGAATCATGCTTAATTCATTATCTGGTATATAGACTATTATTGAATCACCGTGAAGTTGAGTTGAATCATACCACACAACAGGGTTGCCTTCGAGAAAGAACATATCACTTGATTTGAAAAATATCGCTTTCTCAGAACGTGCAAAAACATTCCCTTTGACAATCTCGACATTACCATTAAAATAATATCTTTCATCATCAGGCTTTCGTATAGCTTCCATACTATCGGCAGAAATGGTCAATGTATCGTATTCCCATTGATTTTTTTTATAAGATTCAGGAAAATATAATCCACCTTCATTTTTTTTAACAGAATCTATCTGAAAAAGTACAGGTTTCCCCTTGGCTGAAGTATAATTTTTTTCAGGAATATTGATAACGGTATCACCTGTTAGATAAACATTGTTAAATTTACTTTTTATAATGACATTGCCATAATTTCGACTTTCTTTTGTTTTCCGGTTGTAATGCAAATAATTTGATGTTATTTTGACGGAATCATCATCAACGACCACATCACCAAATGCATCACTTTCAAGAGTTCTTCTGTTGTATTTGGCTTTTTTTGTTGTTATCGTAACTGATTCGTCAGAAATAACAACTTTGCCTTCGAAGTCAGCCATTAGTGTATTTGTATTATATGTTCCTCGGTTTGCTGTCAAAGTAACATTGCTGTCAACGATTAAAATATTTCTCGGTGCAATAGCAATCCCTGTATTACCTTCATAATTTATTAAAGGTGCTTTCAATATCATATCATTTTGCTTAATAATAACATTACCGCTTAAGTCTGCCCTGTTAAGATTAAAATATTGATATGCTACATCTGAAGTTACGAGTACATTTCCATGCATCAATCTGACATTACCACTGTACTCACGCATTGGTCCTTCAGGTGTTTCCCTACCTTGAAGAACATCAGAATTTAAAAGTCTGATTGTCTTATCAGCTGGTACTTGTGATAGAGCATCCTTCGACAAGCTCAGGATGACAAATCCCAATAATAAAATTGATATAGATTTCTTAATAATAATCATTATTTGGATTCAATCAGATTTCTGTATAATTCGTAATTATCATCTTCGAAGCAACAGAAAATAACTTTTTCAATAAAATTATTTTCGGATAAAAATCGGTTAACTTCATTAACAGCAATTTCAGCCGCTTTATCTTTCGGAAATCCATAAATTCCTGTGCTGATGTTTGGGAATGCAACAGTTTTTAGACCGAAATCAACAGCTAATTGTAATGAACTGCGGTATGCTTTTATTAAAAATCTGTCCTCCCCTTTGTTGCCTCCTCGCCAAATAGGACCAACTGTGTGAATGACATATTTACAAGGCATATTACCTGCTTGCGTTATTGCTGCTTCTCCGACAGGAAGTTCACCACCCATTTTATTAATTATCATCATACACTGTTCGTGTAAAATCGGACCTGCAGCACGATGAATAGCACCATCTACCCCACCACCTCCTTTTAGGGATTTATTTGCAGCGTTGACCACTGCATCAACCTCAAGTTTTGTTATATCTCCCTTTACCAATTCAATTCTATTATCAACTTTCATCATAGTATTTTTATTTAAAAACAAATCCATCTAATACATCAAATACGCTTTGAATTCTTCCAAAAGGTGCAGAAATCTGGATACCTTGGATTTCACCCAACATTTCATGTAGAGTTTCTCTTGCTATTGAGATACCTTCCTGCAAACTCTTTTCTTTACTATCTTCGACTTTCCTCAAACGATTCATAATATTTTCAGGTACATTACATCCAGGAACTTCATTATTCATAAACTCGGCATTTCTTATGGATGTCAAGGGCCAAAGCCCAGCAATCAATGGTCTTCTGATATGCTCAATTCGTTTAATGAAATTCTCAAGTATTTTAATATCAAAAATTGGTTGAGTTATTATGAATTCAGCACCTGCATCAACTTTCCATTCCAATCTTTTAATTTCCTCATCTAAATTAATTGCTCCTGGATTAGCTCCAACTCCAACAAAGAATGCAGATGGCTTTCCAATAGGATTGCCTGCTATGTCCAACCCGTGATTTAATCTGTTAAGGATGTTCACCAACCCAATCGAATCAACATCGAATACACCAGTAGCATCAGGATAGTTGCCAAGTTTTGGCGGGTCACCAGTAATAGCTAAAATATTTTTTATACCCAATGCATATGCACCCAGTAAATCTGATTGAATCCCAATAACGTTCCTATCTCTGCAAACGTAATGCAAAACTGCTTCAATTCCAACTTCCCTTTGAATTTGCAATGCAAGTGATAACGCAGACATTCTTGCGCTTGCACGAGGTCCGTCAGGTATGTTTATCGCATCTATACCTTGATAATATAAATTTCTTGCTTTGTCAATTTCACTTGTTGCTGAAACACCGTGTGGTGCTAAAAGTTCAACTAATTTTATAAAATATCCGTTTTTTACCCTGCTCGCTAATCTCGATTTATTTTCTTGTTCTATAACTTTAACATCGGGTAAAATAATTTTCTCAATGCTTGTTATATTGATTTTTCTATAGTTTGGTCTGATTGCATTCAATGAATTTCTCATTGCTTTAATATGCTCAGGACTCGTCCCGCAGCATCCACCAATGATATTGGCTCCGGTTTGAATAAAATGTTTCGCATATTCACCCAAATATTCAGGAGATGTAAGATAGATGTTTCTTCCATCAATATTTCTCGGTTTTCCTGCATTGGGCATGACAGCTAATGGAAGATTAGTGAATCCCCTTGACTTTTCAAGCCAATTAAGCATTCTGTGGGGTCCCACTGTACAATTGACTCCGATAACATCTGCCCCGTAAGATTCGAGTTGCTTCACAAAAACTTCAGGTGAAGCCCCAGTTAAAGAGTTCCCTGCTTCATCAATAGTCATCATTGCAATAATCGGCAAATCACAAATTTTGCGGACTGCTATTATTGCTTGATTTAATTCTTCTGGATAAATAAAGGTTTCTAAAACAAATAAATTCACTCCTCCTTCAAGCAAAGCTTTTGCTTGCTCTTCGAAAGCTTCCACCGCTTCTTCTTTGGCAAGAGGACCCAATGGCTCCATTTGAACTCCCAAAGGACCGATTGCACCTGCAACATAAATTTCATTATCAGCAACTTCCAAAGCAATACTTGCTGCTTGAAAATTTATTTCATAAACTTTGTCTTGTAGCAAATGGTTTTTTAGTTTGTAACGATTAGCACCGAATGTGTTTGTTTCGATAACATCAGCACCTGCTTTTTTATAATCAATATGAATCTGCTTAATTAAGTTAGGATTTGTTAGGTTTAACTCATCATAACATTTATTAATGAAAACTCCTCTTTTATATATCTCAGTACCCATTGCTCCATCAAAAAGCAATGGCTTAGAATTTAGTTCTTTTAAAAAATCTTTCTGTGTTATCATAATGCATTTTCAATTTATTTACAAAAATAACGAAAATAAAGAACATATAATTTATCACACATATTGGTTACAATTCCACGTATCAAATTCAAATAATTCATAAATTCATAATTACTTGAATTTTAACATCTTAATTTACATTCAAAAGCACATATTTTTTATGGCATTTTTTATCAATTCAAAGTTTTTGTATATATTTGAAGTTTTTAGAATTTAAATTATATATATTTTATAATTAAAAATTGAAAATATTTTTTTGAATATATAAAAAGGTTAAAAATTATGAATGTTATTGTATTTAATTGTGGTAGTTCTTCAATGAAATTCCAGATTATTGAAACTGATATGGAAAAAATTGAAAGTGACAAAGATGTAATGTTAGCAAAAGGATTGATTGAAAGATTAGGTAGTCAATCATTAGTTACTTTCCAGATTGAGGGGAAACCTACAGTCAAAGAAGCATTGCCACTAAGAGACCATAGAGCCGCATTGAACTATATTATGAAATGGGTTACTTCCGATGAAACAGAAATTCCAGGTATTAATGGCTTAGAAGATATCCACGCTATTGGTCATCGTGTAGTGCACGGTGGTGAAAAGTTTAAAAGTTCTTGCAGAATTGACAATGAAGTAATTCAAGGAATTGAAGATTGCATTGACTTGGCTCCACTTCACAATCCTGCCAACCTGAAAGGTATTTATGCAGCTCGTGAAATATTTGGACCAAGTGTACCTCAAGTAGCTGTCTTTGATACTGCTTTCCACTCAACAATGCCTGAATCAGTTTATCTATATGCTATTCCCTATCAACTTTATAGAAGATTTAAAATAAGAAAATATGGTTTCCATGGAACATCTCACAGATATATTGCATATCGCTACAGAGTATTAACTAATACTAACAGGGAAAATTGCAATATAATCACATTACACTTAGGAAATGGTTCTTCCGCATGTGCAATCAAAGCAGGTAATTCCATAGCTACGTCCATGGGTTTCACTCCACTTGAAGGTCTGGTTATGGGAACTCGTTGCGGTGATATTGACCCAACTGTTATAGAATATCTGGCACACAAAGAAGGTTCTTCTGTTGATGAAGTATTTTCAATATTAAATAAGCGCTCCGGTGTTTTAGGAATATCAGGTTTAACTAATGATATGAGAGATCTGCTCGAAGAAATCGAAGAACATCAGGATAGAAGAGCGAAACTTGCTGTTGATATGTTTTGCGAGAGAATTAAAAAATATATCGGTGCTTATATCGCTTCAATGAACTGCTGTGATGCTATTTGTTTCTCTGCGGGTATTGGTGAAAATTCTGCAAAGATTCGCGAAAGAACTTGCGAGAACCTGGACTTTCTGGGTATAAAACTTGACCCGAAACTCAACAAACAAGCAGTCGGTGGCAAAGAAATGCGAATTAGTTCTGAGGATAGTAAAATCGCTGTTTACGTTATCCCAACCAATGAAGAGCTTGTCTTTGCAAGGGATACTGTCAGAGTCGTTTTAAATATTCCTAAACCTTGGCACTAAAATAATTCACTTTTAAATAATTTAGAAAAATATATTAAGGATAATTATATGAATGATTTTATTAATTCTATCAGAACAAAAGCTAAAGCAAGAAATTTTACAGTTGCTTTTCCTGATGCTGATGATATAAGAACTTTAAAAGCATCAATCTTTTTAAAAAATGAAAAAATCGCTCAACCAGTACTGGTTGGTAATCCGGAGAAAATTGTTAAGGTTGCTAATGACAATCACATTGATATTTCAGGAATTACAATCCACAATCCTGAAGATTCTGAATTGACTAATGAATTTTCAAAACTTTTGTTTGAAAAACGAAAATCCAAAGGAATGACTGAAGAACAAGCTACCGAAACTATTAAGGATCCATTGTATTTTGCAGGATTACTTCTTGAAACGGACAGAGTCAAAGCAGTAGTTGGTGGTAATGTCTCTTCAACAGGAAACGTTATGAGAGCTGCAATCCATACAGTTGGCGTAGCCGAAGGAATTTCCATAGTCAGTAGTTTTTTCGTAATGGTATTTCCTGACAAATTGCTATGTTTTGCAGATTGTGCCGTTAACCCTGACCCAACCGAAGCTCAATTAGCAGACATAGCTATTTCCTCAGCTATCAATTTCAAAGCTGTTACAGGTGAAGAACCAAGAGTGGCTATGCTCTCGTTCTCGACAAATGGCAGTGCCGTTCACCCGGATGTAGAGAAAGTGCAAAATGCCACTAAGATCGTTAAACAAAAAGCACCCGAAATTCCGTCAGATGGAGAAATGCAACTTGACGCAGCTATCATCCCTTCAATCGGAGAAAGAAAATTCCCAGGTTCGACAGTTGCAGGAAAAGCAAATGTTTTAATTTTCCCAGATTTAAATTCAGGTAATATTGGGTATAAATTAACAGAACGTTTAGCCGGAGCTGAAGCAGTTGGTCCTATCGTTCAAGGTTTGAGAAAACCATACTGTGATTTGTCAAGAGGTTGCAGTGCTGACGATATGGTAAATGTTGCTGCAATCTGTACGCTAATGGCTAAAGCGTAATAAAATATTTAACCATATTCTATTTTTTAATGTTTAAGGTTTGAAATGAGTATTATATTAAATGGCAATGATTTGACAATAGAAAAAGTTGTTTCTGTCGCCAGAAACAATGAGAAAGTTGAGCTACACCCAAGTTCTGTTGATAAAATTCACAAATGTCGTACAATGCTTGAAAAGAAAATTAAAGCACACGAGATTATGTACGGTGTAAATACTGGTATAGGAGAATTCTCTGAAATTGTTTTAAATGATGACCAGGTTAAAGATTTCCAAAAATATTTAATATATAATCATTCAGCTGGAATCGGTGACCCTGCACCAATAGAATATGTCCGTGGAGCTATGACTGGCAGGGCAAATGTTCATGCTCACGGTAACTCAGGATGTCGCTTAGAAATCACACAGACCTTGATTGAAATGCTGAACAAAGGTGTGACTCCTGTTGTATGTCAGAAAGGTTCTGTCGGAGCATGTGGTGATTTGGCTCCAATGTCTCAAATTGCATTACTTATGATGGGTGAAGGGGAAGCTTTTTTCCAGGGAGAAAGATATCCCGGTCATATTGCTTTCCAAAAAGCAGGCATTCCAATTCCAGGTTTACAGGCAAGAGATGGTTTGGCAACAATCAACGGTTCGAATCTTTTAACAGCAATGAGTGCAATACATCTTTATGATTTCAATAGATTTTTAAAACATGCTGAAATCGCCGCGGCAATGTCACTTGAGGCTCTGCTTGCAAACATGAAACCTTATGATATCAGAATTCACGAGATACGTGGATTCAAAGGAGCTCAAAGAAGTGCAAAAGCAATTAAAAAAATCCTTGAAGGAAGCGACCTTGTAACAGGCAAAATGAAAACGAAAGTTCAGGACGCTTACTCAATGCGTTCTACACCTCAGGTTATAGGAGCCGCTCACGATGCTATCAGGTGGGCACGCTCTCAGGTCGAAACTGAATTAAACGGAGTTGGTGATAATCCGATTTTTATACCTGAAGATGATGTTGCTTTATCTGGTGCAAATTTCCAGGGTACACCTGTTGCATTGCCAATGGATATGGCTGGTGCTTCAATAACAATGGTTAGTGTTTTGTCAGAAAGAAGATTAAATCGTCTTTTGAATCCTGCTTTGAGTGTAGGGTTACCTGCTTTCCTCACAAAAGGTGCTGGTATGTTTTCAGGTATGATGCTTAGCCAATATACAGCAGATATGCTCATTGTCGAGCAAAGAATTTTGTCAACTCCCGCATCTATTCAGTCAATTCCTGCCGCAGCTGACCAAGAAGACTTCGTTTCAATGGGTATGAATACAGCTATCAAAAATGGACAAATACTTGACAATGCTTACGGTATAATCGGCATTGAACTTATGGCAGCAGCACAAGCGCTTGATTTCCGCGAATTTAATTTTGGCAAAGGAGTTAAAAAAGCCAAGGAAATTATTAGAGAATATGTTGATTTTCTCGATATTGACAGACCTTTATATAAAGACCATACAACTATGAAGGAATTAGTTAAATCTGGAAAAATATTAGATGCTGTTGAATCTGAAATCGGAAGTCTGGAATAATCATGGAGAAAAAATGATTTTAAAATCTTTAAATACATTTATTGAAATAGCTAAAAGCAAACCGAAGAAGAAAATTGCTGTCGCTGCAGCAGAAGACCAACCCGTACTGGAAGCTGTGGCTTCGGCTATGAAAGAAGGAATTTGCGATGCAATTTTAGTTGGCTGTAAATCAGAAATTGTGAAAATTGCTAATAAAATTAATTTTGATTTATCTAATGTTGAAATTCTCAACGAAGAAATACCTGCTCAAGCAAGCAGAATAGCTGTACAATTAGTCAGAGAGAACAAAGCTCAGATATTGATGAAAGGATTAGTCGGAACTGCTGATTTTTTAAGAGCAATTTTAGATAAAGAAATTGGATTACGTAAAGGACAGTTATTAAGTCATATTGGTTTCTTTGAGTCACCAAACTATCATAAATTAATTGCGTTAACCGATGTAGCACAAAATATCGCTCCAACATTGGAAGAAAAAGTTGCAATATTGAACAATGCAATTGATATGTTCCATAGACTCGGAATAGCTAATCCCAAGGTAGCAGTTTTAGCCGCAGTTGAAACTGTTAATCCTAAAATGCCTGCAACTCTTGATGCTGCATTGTTAACAATGATGAATAAGAGAAAACAAATAAAAGGTTGTATCGTTGATGGTCCACTCGCCTTTGACAATGCTGTTTCTGAAGAAGCAACTCATCACAAAGGAATTGTCAGCGATGTTGCAGGAGATTCAGACCTACTCTTAGTCCCCGATATTGAAGCTGGAAATGTTCTTTATAAAAGTTTTACATATTTTGGGAATGCAGTAGTTGCTGCAATTATATTAGGAGCAACAGCTCCGATTGTTCTAACATCAAGGGCTGATTCAGACAGAAGCAAACTTATGTCAATTGCCCTTGCCGCATCTTACTGATAATTAATAAGGAAAATAATGAGAATTTTAGCTATTAATCCCGGCTCTACATCTACCAAAATTTCAGTTTTTGACGAACTAAATGAAATATTCACTCAGACAATCAGACATAGCACCGATGAACTTGCTCTTTATAGCAAAATAATTGACCAATACGATTTCAGAAAAAAAATACTCATCGAAGTTTTAGAAAAAGAACATATTCCAGTCAGTTCTATTAATGTTGTCGTAGGCAGAGGTGGATTACTCAAACCAATTCCAGGTGGAGTTTACAAAGTTAATGATATACTTATTGAAGACCTCAGAAAAGAAATTTTGGGTGAACATGCTTCCAACTTAGGAGGTATTCTCGCAGATTGCATTGCAAAAGAAATAGGTAATGATGTTAACGCTTTTATTGTTGACCCTGTAGTTGTTGATGAATTAGATGATATTGCAAGACCTTCAGGATGTCCTGAACTTCCGAGAATCAGTATATTTCATGCTTTGAATCAAAAAGCCGTTGCAAGAAGATTTGCTCGCGAAATTGGCAAGAAATACGAAGAATTAAATCTCATTGTTGTCCATCTTGGTGGTGGTATTACAATCGGCGCCCATAAGCATGGTCGAGTGGTTGATGTCAATAACGGACTCGACGGAGAAGGACCCTTCTCACCTGAAAGAGCAGGAACTGTCCCAATCGGAGCATTAGTCAAATTATGCTTTTCAAGAAAATACGAGCTTCACGAAGTCAGAAAAATGATTACAGGCAAAGGTGGGCTAGTCGCTTATCTCGGAACAAATAATGCAAATGAAGTCGAACAAAGAATAACAAAAGGTAGTCAAAAAGATAAAAATATATATGAGAGTATGGCTTATCAGATAGCTAAAGATATTGGTGCTTACTCTACTGTATTAAAAGGAGAAATTGATGCCATATTGATTACAGGTGGATTAGCTAATTCAGCTATGCTTATTGAATGGATTAAGGAAAGAGTGTCATTTATTGCCCCGATTCATATCTATCCCGGTGAAGATGAAATGAAAGCTTTAGCTGAAGGCGTATATTACGCTCTTAAGGGTGAACTCGAAATTCGTGACTATAATTAACTTTATTTTTATAATAAAGTTACAAATATATTTCATACTTATTTTGTTATCTCTTCATTACAAGCTATTTTTGTAGCTTTATATTTACTTAATGGTTATAAATGTCTGAACATATCATTGATAAAATAGATAATTACTTTGAATCTGTCAAAGAACAGTATGGTGAAGTGCTTTTTCTTGAAAAGACAAAGAAAAAAAATAAGTTACCCAACAAAGTGAAAAAAACAATTGTGCACAACAATAATGTCAAAGAAATTCCAAAACCAGATTCTCTCATATCAAAAACTGACTCAGATGATATCATAGAAATTTCAGGTGAGCCAAACATCAATGTATCCAACGGAATTCAAATTAATTGGAAAGATTCCAAAACGCTTGAAGAACTTTATAAAAATATTCACAATTGCCAAAAATGCCCTTTAAGCAAAACAAGAACCAACTTCGTTTTTGGAACAGGTAATCCCAATGCTGATATAATGGTAATAGGAGAAGCACCAGGTGCAGACGAAGATGAACAAGGCAAACCATTTGTTGGAAAAGCAGGTCAGCTTTTGACAAAAATATTAGCAGCAATCAAACTCGAAAGAGATGAAGTTTATATTGCGAATATTTTAAAATGCAGACCGCCTAATAATAGAAAACCATTCGCTTCCGAAGAAAATGAGTGTGAGCCATTTCTAAAAAAGCAAATAGAACTGATTAAACCAGCTTTTATTCTTGCATTAGGATTAACTGCCGTAGATTGCCTACTTAAAAAAACACATAAAATGGGAGATATCAGAGGTTCGGTGTTAGAATATCATGGAATTAAAATGCTTGTTACATACCATCCTGCCGCACTTTTAAGAAATCCTAATTGGAA
>RCNQ01000019.1 GCA_003731675.1 Bacteroidetes/Chlorobi group bacterium ChocPot_Mid | reverse complement strand
ATGTATTAAAAAGAATTTTTACCACAAAGTTCACAGAGATTTTTACACAGAGAGCACAAAGATAGATTGTCTAAACTATGATTTATGTTATTGTCTGAACTGCAAGTTGTTGCAATTGACAGCAAATGCTTATTAAATTTTAAATTCCAGATGTATGTTTGAACTTTTGACACTGTGAGTTAAAGCTCCTGATGATATTGCATTTACTCCTGTTGTAACGTAATCCTTTAAATTTTCAAGATTAATACCGCCTGAGGACTCAATAAAAATTTCTTTGTTTCCGTTTGACCTGATGAAATTGACCATTTCTTTTGTTTTTTGAGGGTTCATATTATCCAGCAAAAATCCGTCAACACCAACTTCTAATGCTTCCTTGATTTCTTGAAGATTTTCCACTTCAATTTCCACCTTAAGATTTTTTTTATTGGATTTTGCCAATTCAATTGCATTTTTAATTCCACCAGCGGCTTTAATATGATTATCTTTTATTAAAATACCGGAAGACAAATCAAGTCTGTGGTTATAACCACCACCGACTGTAACTGCATATTTTTCAAACAAACGCAAGCCCGGTGTTGTCTTTCTTGTATCAAGAATTTTAACAGAATATGGTTTTGCTATATCAGAATATTTCTTTGTTAGTGTAGCAATTCCGCAAAGACGTTGCATAAGGTTCAACATAACTCTTTCACGAGAAAGAATCAAGTCAGAAAGTCCATTTATTTCTGCAATAACTTCATTATTTTTAATGGTATTTCCGTCTTGAGCAAAGAGTTTTATTTCGCATTTATTATCAAAAAAATATGGCAGTAATTGCTCGCCAGCAAAAATTAAATCCTCCTCTGCCTGCAAAATGGCAGTTATATGATTTTTCGAATAATGGTGTTTTTTAAAGATTGATTCGGTTGTAATATCTCCATCGGGCAAATCTTCGTCAAGAAATTCCTTGATTTTTCTGATGATATAATCCTCAGGTAATTTACGTATTTGAGTGTATTCAATCATGATAGCTCCAGCATTCGTTCTATTGACTTAAGTGCTTTTAATCTCAGGTTTTCCTCAATATGAATCTGTGGTTCAAGGTTTTCCAGAGCTGATATTATTTTATCAAGAGTGTTAAGTTTCATATAAGGGCAATTATTGCAGGAACATCCATCGAGATTTGGGACTGTATAAAATATCTTTCCCTCTGTCTTTTTTTCCAGTTGATGAATAATTCCGGGTTCAGTCAAAATGATAAATTCCTTTGAATCTGATTCTACAGACCTTTTGATTATGCCCGAAGTGGAACCAATGAAATCAGCATAAGCCAGTATATTTTCAGGACATTCGGGGTGTGCGAGAACCTCAGCATTTGGGTATTTATTCATCAGGTTAATCAATTCCAGCTCAGAAAAAACAGTGTGGACCTCGCAGGAACCATCCCAAAGAACAAGCTCTCTGCCTGTCTTTTTCATTACGTGTTTGCCAAGGTATTTATCGGGTGCAAATAAAATCTTCTCATCTTTCGGGAGTGAATTTACAATTTTTTCTGCATTTGACGAAGTGCATATAATATCAGACATTGCTTTGACTTCAGTCGAACAATTGATATATGAAATCACAGTATGATTCGGATGTTCATCAATCCATTGTTTGAATTTATCTGCTGGAGTATTGTCTGCAAGGGAACATCCTGCATTCAGATCGGGCAGTAAAACGATTTTTGTCGGATTTAATATCTTTGCGGTTTCTGCCATAAAATGAACACCTGCAAAAACAATTATATCGGCATCTGTTTTCTTTGCGGCTTGTGCTAAAGCGAGTGAATCTCCTAAAAAGTCTGCTACATCTTGTATTTCAGCTTCCTGATAATAATGGGCAAGAATTATGGCATTCTTTTCCTTTTTCAATCTATTTATCTTATCTGCTTTCGTTTCCATTATTTATATTTCTTTGTCAAAAAAAGATATAAACGTTTAATCAATTTATTAATTATTCAATTTGATTAAAAATGAATTTTTCAAAAAAAAGTAGCTCCGGTTTACTTAATGGAGCTACTCTTTGCAAATGTTTATCAGATATTTGTCTTAAGGATTACTTTTTCCCGGAAACAGTTATGCTGTAAATGGCTGTTCCTGATTTATGGTAATCTTCAATTTCAGATTGAGCAAGGTAATCGTTCAACAAATCTTCCGGCAATTTTATTTCGATTTTTTTATGGATTTCAATATTCTTAAATCCTGCATCTTTAATTATTTTCAAATAATCTGAAATCTGCTCGGCTCCAGTAACGCAACCAGTGTAAAATTTGGCTATCGCCATCATCCTGTCGGGCAAATGACCATCGAGAACTATGTCCGAAATGCAGAAATTTCCACCTGATTTCAGCACTCTGAAAATTTCAGAAAATGCTTTTTTCTTATCAGGGACAAGATTCAAAACACAGTTGCTTACAACGACATCAATGCTGTTTTCATCGAGTGGTATTTCCTCGATTTCACCATATATAAACTCAACATTCTTAATGCCAAGTTTTTCTTTGTTGTAATTGGCTTTGTAAATCATTTCGTCGGTCATATCCAGACCAAAAACTTTACCCTTATCACCAACGATTTTACTTGCAATAAATGCATCGTTTCCAGCTCCTGAACCCAAATCCAAGACAGTATCTCCTTCTTTGATATTTGCATATTCTGTAGGGATTCCGCAACCAAGATTCAAATCAGCAACTGGTTGATAACCTTCAACTTTTGTGTAATCCTCGCCGACCATCATATTGAAATCAGAATTATCACTGCAACCGCAATTGCAACCGCAACCACCAGTGCCGTACATTGCTATTTTACCGTATTTTTCCCTTACTGTATCTTTTATCATTTCTGAATCATTCATGTTTATACCTTAAATTAATTTTTAAAACAAATAGTGAAGAACTAAATTTCTAAGTAATTATTAATAATTATATTTATAGATTTATTTCGTTATAAAATTTTCTGAAACCGATTTTAATTTCGTCTCTTACTTTTCTGTAAAAAGCTAAAACTTCTTCTTCTGTACCCTTAGCTTCAGCGGGGTCCTCAAAACCAATGTGCAACCTGTTTTTTACCTTGCCAGTAAAAACGGGGCAAGTCTCATTTGCATGGTCGCAGACAGTGATTACATAATCAAATTCATCACCGATAAACCTGTCAACATTTTTTGGGTAATTCGCTGAAATGTCAATACCAAGTTCAGCCATAACCTTAACTGCTTTTGAACTAACGACAGTAGCAGGATTAACACCGGCAGAGAAAACCTCAAGCTCAGAATCAAAAGACTTCAAAAATCCTTCAGCCATCTGACTTCTGCAGGAATTTCCTGTGCATAGAACTAAAATTTTTGCTTTCATATATCTCCAATTAACAAATTTCACAAGCTTTTTTCTCAAAAAGAGCATCAAGAAACTTTTTTGCCATGTCCCAGTTTTCCTTGCAAATGCAGTAATAGATTTTAGGTTGCTTAACGTTAGCAATAATCAAACCTGCATCTTTGAGTTCTTTAAGGTGCTGGGAGACAGTGGATTGCGATAAGGGCAAATACCCAGCAATGTTACCGCAAAAGCAAGAGTTTTGCGAAGCAAGTAACTTCATAATCTGAATTCTTGCTGGGTGACTCAAAGCTTTAGCAAAGCGAGCCAGTTTAACCTCATCGTCAGAATAAACATCAGTCTCTTTTTTCATTTTTGTCCTCACGTATATCGTAAATATACGATGAATATTTGAAAATAAAAAAGAATTTTTTAAAATTTGTATTTAATTCGAGATAGAGACGGAAATTGTTAGGTTTTCACTTTTCGTTTTTCACTTATTCACAATCACCTTTAAAGTCCACATTTTTGAACCGTGGATTACACTTATAAAAAATTCATCGGCACAAGGTAAGCATCTGATTTGAATTGAGGGAAAAAATTTTATACTTTTAGGAGTGTGCATATTTTATTGATTTTTTTATTTCGATATAATAATGGGAATTGTAATATTATCTCCTTTTAAAAAAACATGAATAAAATATATTCCTGAATTTAATCCGCTACAATCCCATGATAATATGGCACTAAATTTATTAATCTTATCAATTACTATATTATTGGAATTAATTTTTGTCCCCATTAAATCAAATACTGTGGTTTCAGCATCATTAATATCGTATCTGGAGTTCCAATACAAGACACTTTTGATTAAGTTAATAGCTGGGATTGGATAAGGAGGAAAACTATATAAAAGAACATTATCCTTTTCAATTTGTTGAATCCTTTCAACCGATGTAAGATTTTCATTATTTAATTTAACAAAGTTTACTTTGAAAAATAATTGATTCATAGCATTACGAAAAGATTTACCAATAATTAAATAAGGCTGATCACCATCGGACCAAGTTGATAGTACAATATCCTTTTCTACTTCCTGATACATTGGATTAAAATTATCCCAATCATTTAAGAGTTGTTTTATATTGACAGAGTCCCAAACAGTATTTTGTCCATTAAGAATTTTAGTATGATAAATACTGTTTAATGAAGATATAGCATATAAATCACCTTTATATTTAAAAAATGGTCTTTTGGAAGAACTCAATAAAAAAGGTAAAGATAATGAATCGAATTCTCGTTTATTTTTATCAAATTTAAAAAATAAAATAATTAATTCCAAATTATGTTTTTTAATAAGTGTTTTTTTGGGAAGTTAGCTGATGTTTCATTTGCTGACAATTACTTTCATTGTTCTTGTTTCTGAGCCGTGGATTAGTCGGATTAGGTAGATGCCGTCGGGGACATTTGTGCAGTTCCACGAAAAAATTCCGCTGTATGAGTTTTGCTTGTCAATAGTGATTTTATCTTTTCCTGCGACTTTGTTACCGAAGATGTCGTAAACAGCGATGTCGTCGTTTTCAATGTCAAGCGAGGTGTCCCAGTATATCAGAGAGCGGACAAAGTTAGTTGCAGGAACAGGGTAAGGTGGGTAGCAGTAGAGGTAGTTTTTGGATTCTGTTTGTTCTTCAACATTCACTATACCAAAATCGCTAAGTGGCGCTTTGAAAACTCCCTCTGGTGTTGCAGCATATATGTTTGTACCATATATTACTAATTTTTTAATTTGTAAATTTTTCAAATTATTTATTGGGATTATCCAGTTTTCTCCACAATCGCTGCTTACAAAAATCCCACTATCAGAACCAGCAAAAACAAAACTGTCGAATGATATCAAATCTATAATATTATTGAATGGTGAATTAATATTAACTGGATTCCAAGTAACTCCATTATCTTTTGAAAAAAATATTCCTTTTGGTTTTCCCGAGGAACCCAAATAATAAGTACCGATTATGATATTGCTACCGCAAAGCTCCATTGCTGTATAATAATAATCATAAGGAAGTCCATTATCAGTATTATAAGTTTTAAAAGTTTTTCCGTAGTCATTAGATATATACATATTAAATTGATTCGCTGTTAGATACAGATTTTCACTATCAATAATTATTTGTGTAATGGGTATAATTTTCAAATCCTCATTAACGAGTTCCCAATGATTACCAAAATCTTTCGATAGATATAGCCCCATTTGATTTCCTGCAAAAACATAACCTTTTACTTTGTCAGGTGCTATGTAATAAATTTTACTATTAGGAATTCCATTTGAATCAACAATTGTCTTCCAGTTGCCACCAAAATCATTTGAATATAACACCTTGCCTGAATAATATTTGGTTAAAAAAATATTACTATCGAGAATTTCAATATCTTGTATTGAAAAATAACTTGAAACAGGCAGAAAATGGTCCCAATTATCTCTCTCAGTGCTATAAACAAATACACCAGCATTGTAAGTACCAGCAAAAATATCCTTATCGTGTAAAGCAATATCAAAGACATAAGCAGTACCAAATCCCTTTTCCTCTAATCTCCAGTTTC
>RCNQ01000018.1 GCA_003731675.1 Bacteroidetes/Chlorobi group bacterium ChocPot_Mid | reverse complement strand
TATCAATAGAATCTTAAACAAAATTGATATCAAAGGTATCAGAAAACTTTGTAAAGATGGGTCCACTGAACTCTTTAACATCAATTTTTTAATTAACTTTACTACCTTTTTTATAAGCCACAAACCAACAAGTAACGTAATAATAGCTAACAATAATTTAGGGGCATAAGTTAATGCCAAACGCGATATCAACTCCCAGTAATCTTGTATCTTATCCATATAAATACCTTTTCAAAAATTAAAATAAAGTATAAGTAATTCCAATTTGCAATGCTTCTTTTATTTGAGTTCTTAAAGATTGATTTTTCTCATAAATAGCTAAAAGATTCAGATTGACAACAATGTATTTATTTACCTGAGCAGATATGGTATTATCCCAACGAACATCCCAAACATCCATGCTTTCAAATCGGCTGAACAAACGTAGCTTACTCTTTAAGTTCATATTCTCCATAAAATTCCAATTAAAATCTGTAACTGATTCAATACCTGTCTCAAATTTGAATGCTTCTTCTTTGTCTGTTGTTTTCGGGTCGTCAGAATACTTTCTGTATTTGCTTGTAATCACTTCCTGAAAACCAAGTCCCAGTCTTGTTTTAACAATCTCCGATTTATTAATACCAACACCTATACTTTGACTTATATACCCCGGGTCAAAAAAGTTAGCTATTTCTTCCCAAGGAGTTACTTTATAATCAAAACCGGGGGCTATCGGTGTTCTTATCAAGTTACTTATAAAAGGGTCAACCCAAATTCCAATATCTCGTGTATAAACACTTTCCAGATACAACTCGTTATTATTCGTTTTGAAATCATCTTCAGCAATTTTTGTTTGTCCATAAGCTAATTTCAAGTTGTTTTTAAAGCTCCAAACATCTTTTGCATAATTGAATCCAAAATCACCCATAAAAGTATAAGTTATTGCATTGTCTCCACCCTGAGTCCAATCAGTAAATGAAATCTGACTAATATTCAAGCTTACAATACCTTTATTACTCCAATTACTTTTTGGAGTTTCCTGTTCTTGTGCCAATAAAGTATTCCCTATAAAAAATATCGTCAAAATAAATAATATCTTTTTCATAACATCACCATTTTAAAATTAATGAATAATAAATTGCTTAACATAATATTACAAATGTAGTGATTAGTATTGAATTTAAGAATTTGAAAAAAAATGGCTGTCTGCTTTCATGAAAAAATCAGAAAAGAGACAGCCATTTAAAATGAAAAAATAACCTTAACCTGCAAACTGTTTTCTGATAATATTCAAAGCTGAACCATTTTTGAACCATTCAATTTGTTGCTTGTTGTAGCTATGATTTACTTCGAATTCGTCAGAAGTACCGTCAGCATGATGAAGGAATATCTTCAAAGGTTTTCCCGGAGCGAACTCCTTTAATCCAATTATATCAATTATATCATCTTCCTGAATTTTCTCATAATCATTTTTATCTGCAAAAGTTAAAGCCAACATACCTTGTTTTTTCAAATTTGTTTCGTGAATTCTTGCGAAAGATTTTACCAAAACTGCCTTTACACCTAAATGTCTTGGCTCCATTGCCGCATGTTCTCTCGAAGAACCTTCTCCGTAATTTTCATCACCAACAACAATAGTACCAATTCCTCGTGCTTTATATTGTCTTTGTACTTCAGGCACTCCTGCGTATTCTCCTGTTAGTTGGTTTTTTATCTCGTTTGCTTCACCATTGAAATAATTAATTGCTCCCGTTAGCATATTATTCGAAATATTATCCAGATGTCCTCTATATTTTAACCAAGGACCAGCCATAGATATATGGTCAGTTGTACATTTGCCTTTTGCTTTGATTAATAATCTCAAACCGAGATAATCTTCACCGTCCCATTTCTCGAAAGGTGTCAATATTTGTAACCTATCAGAATCCGGTTTAACAATTACTTCTACCTTACTTCCATCTTCAGCTGGAGCTTGGTATCCTGCATCCTCAACAGCAAAACCTTTTGGCGGAAGTTCGAAACCACTTGGTGTGTCAAGCATGACTTCTTGACCATCTTCATTAATTAATTTATCGGTAATCGGATTAAACGTCATCTTACCTGCAATTGCAAGTGCTGTAACAATTTCAGGAGATGCTACGAAACTATGTGTGTTCGGGTTTCCGTCAGCTCTTTTTGCAAAATTTCTATTGAAGGAAGTAATAATGGAATTTTTTTCTTGTCTATCTGCACCGGCTCTTGCCCATTGCCCAATGCAAGGTCCACAGGCATTTGCTAACACAACACCCCCAATTTGCTTAAATATATCTATAAAGCCATCTCTTTCAATAGTATATCTTACCTGTTCGGAACCAGGAGTAATTGTAAATTCAGATTTAACTTTAAGTTTCTTATCAATAGCTTGTTTGGCTATAGAAGCACTGCGGGAAATATCTTCATAGGAAGAATTGGTGCAAGAACCGATTAATCCAACATCAAGTTTTTCTGGATAGCCATTTTGCTTAACAGCTTCTTTCATCTTAGAAACGGGCCATGCTAAATCAGGTGAAAATGGTCCGTTTATATGTGGTTCTAATTCTGAAAGATTTATTTCAATCAATTGGTCGAAATACTTTTCAGGATTTTCATATACTTCTTTGTCAGCAGTCAGGTACTCATTTATTGATTGAGCCATATCAGCAACTTCCTTACGTCCTGTTGCTTCCAGATACCTGTACATAGATTCGTCATAACCAAAAGTAGAAGTTGTTGCTCCTATTTCTGCACCCATATTACAAATCGTTCCCTTACCGGTACATGAAAGACTTTTTGCTCCATCGCCGAAGTACTCAACAATACAACCAGTGCCACCCTTTACTGTCAAAATCCCTGCAACCTTCAAAATCACATCTTTGGCAGAAGCCCAGCCATTAAGCTTTCCTGTTAATTTTACACCAATTAATTTAGGGAATTTCAGTTCCCAAGCCATACCTGACATAACATCAACAGCATCAGCACCACCAACTCCAATTGCAATCATACCTAATCCCCCAGCATTAACTGTATGAGAATCGGTTCCTATCATCATACCTCCCGGGAAAGCATAATTTTCTAAAACAACCTGATGAATAATACCAGCTCCCGGTTTCCAGAAACCTATACCATATTTGTTCGATACGGAAGCAAGAAAATCGTAAACTTCCTTATTGACATCTTTAGCAGTAGCCAAATCCTTATCAGCACCAACCTTGGCTTGAATCAGATGGTCGCAATGCACGGTAGAAGGTACTGCTACTTTAGGTCTTCCAGCTGACATAAACTGCAATAATGCCATTTGAGCAGTTGCATCTTGCATTGCTACTCTGTCAGGTGCAAAATTCACATAATCCACACCTCGTTTAAATTCTCTTAATGTTTCATCTTTCCATAAATGAGCATAAAGTATTTTTTCTGCTAGTGTCAATGGTTTGCCAATTACTTTTTTGGCTAAATCAACCTTTCCTGCAAAGTCCTGATAGTGCTTTTTGAGCATATCCAAATCGAATATCATTTCCAACTCCTTATAAATTAATTATGAAGATATTATTTTTTATTCTGATAAAATATAAAATATAAAACTAATTGAATTAGTACAAATTAAAAAATATTTTTGTAAACAATGGTGTAAATTTTGTCATAAATTTCGTTATTAATTAATAATATATTATTTTGAAGTTCGATATTTTACTTAAATATAAGAGTTAATGAAATTAGCAATCAACATAATAATTTTTTTATTACTGATACACAGGTTATCAGCTCAAATGAATCAAAATGAGGAGCCATCTCAGACTTTTTATTTTGATGCAGTCTGTTTTAAAAATATTGATACATCTGATTTTCAGACAGATGGCAGAGCAGATATGCTGGTGATGATTCCTTATCAAACACTTAGATTCGAAAAAAGGCAGGATATTTTCACTTCGATTTATGAAATACATTATGATATTTATGATACAACAGGTAATAAAATAATTTCAGATAAAGTTAGAAAAACAGTTGAAGAGAAAGATTATTCAGTTACGCAAGGAAGCACTGCAGGATTTGAAATAATTTCAAAAAGTTTTTTTCTGAATGCTGGCAACTATAATGTTCAGATTAATCTAATTGATTTATTGTCAGGAAAAACATTAACCAAAACTCGAAGTATTAGTATTGTGAAATTTGAAAAATACAGGATATCCATGAGTGGAATTATGCTCGTTAGTTCCATAGAAGAAAATAAGGGGAAATATAAAATAACGCCACATATTTCTGACAACATCGGTATTCTTGCTGACGGATTTTTCATATTTTTTGAAGTTTATAATAATAAAAATTTTGATAGTCTTGATTTTGTTTATGAAATAATAAATGATAAAGAAAAGATTATCTATAAAAGTGACATTTTTTCATTTGATGTTAAAAATAAAGTAAATCAGCTATATAAGAAAATCATTTTTCCAGCAAATATCAAACAGGGTAAATACGTTTTAAGATTAATTGCTTTGACAAGAAGCGACAGAATATCATACAATGAAGATGATTATCTGGCGATAACGGAGAGAACTCTACTCTATCAGAAAGTTATCTCAGGTACAATGATTGAAGATATTAACCTGGCTATCAGATATCTTAAATATGTTGCAAGTCCTTCGGAAATAAATTATATTGAACAAGGCAATGATGATAATGAAAAAAGGAGAAGATTTGAAGAATTCTGGAAGAATTTAGACCCTTCACCTTCTACCGACAGAAACGAAGCATTTGAAGAATATTTTTCAAGAATACAGTATGCGAATAAAAATTTTAAGTCATATACCGAAGGTTGGTTAACAGATATGGGGATGGTCTATATTGTCTTTGGGCAACCGGATTATATAGATAAATCTGATACGTACAGCACAAGGACAGTTTATGTTAAATGGACTTATCTTAATAATAGGGAATTCTTGTTCTCTGACGAAACAGGAATGGGTGATTTTCGCCTTATCAGACCTTATACTATTACTGAAAAATATAAATTTGGCAGATGATTTTTAACTAAAATTTTAAATAATAATGTTTAATGGAATAAGAAATATAATATTTTTCTTAATGTTATTGACTATTACTTCATGTACATCATTTGTCAGATTTACTTCAGAAGACAAAATTAAAATTGAAGTTCAAAATATAAAACCTGTTGCTTCCGTAACAGAGGATAAGGAATTAGATGAAGAAGATTTCACCGGTGAAATTATGACAGGCACAGCTTCTTATTATGCTGATAAATTTCATGGTAAAAAGACAGCAAGTGGAGAAATATACGACCAGGACGACTTCACTGCTGCTCATAGAACCTTACCTTTCGGTACAAAAGTTCTTGTAACTAACCTTGAAAACAATAAAAGCGTTATTGTTAGAATAAACGACAGAGGACCTTACAAGAAAAGCCGGTTAATTGATGTTTCAAGAGCCGCCGCAGAAGAGCTTGATATGATTCAATCAGGCATTGTGGAAGTTGAAGTAAAAGTACTAAAATGAATACAATTCTATTAAGAAAAATAAAATTAAATTAATAAACTTCTTTCAAAAATATATAATGAAAAATGCTATTTTTGTAATATTAATTTTTTAATATATATAATGTTATGAAAATAATTTTCGTTATTGATAATCATGAACTAAAGGAATTTTTGAGTGAAAAAATATCTGAAATTCCTAATTTAGAATTATTGGGTGCTGTTCCAAATTTATTTTCCATAAAGCAATTTCTCTTTGACAATAAACCTGATGTCATAATATTAGATATTGATGATGTTGGAATTGACAGCTATGATTATCTGCGAAAATTGATTCAATCAGAAAAATTAGCTGTAATTGCAATAGCTCCTCAAACCCAGAAAGGTAAATTTTTAGCTCTTCAGATGATGGAATTAGGTGTGCTCGACTTCGTTGTAAAACCTCCAACAGATTTACAAAAAGGCACTGAACAAATGCTCAATGAACTGAAAGAAAAATTAAATTTGGTAAATATTGCAAAAATAGAAAATATATTAGTAGATGATTTCTTCTCTCATCAAATTGAAAAAACATCTGATAAAATAGATAGCAATAAACTAAGGAACAAAATTGTTGCAATAGGTTCTTCATCAGGAAGTATTCCTTTGATTAAAAAGTTTTTGACCAGATTACCAAAGGAATCTCCGGGAATGATAATAATAACCTCTCTTCCCTCAGGATTCTCAAAAACATTTGCTGATAAAATGAACGAGATTTCTAATGTTAAAATTAGCGAAGCAGTAAATAAGGATTTGATTGAACCCGGAAAAGTATTGATTGCTCCTGGCGATTTGCATACTAAAGTCCTTAAGCAGGGAAATAAATTTTCGGTTGTTGTTGAAAACGGAGAAAAAATTAATGGACAAAGACCTTCAATTGATGTATTGATGCATTCTTTAGCTGAACAATGTCCGCAAAATACAATTGGTATTTTACTTTCAGGTGATACCGAAGACGGCATACACGGTTTCCTTGAGATGAAAAGAGCCGGTTCAAAAAATATTCTCGTTGATGAAAAATATCTTGTATTCAGCACTATTGTAGAAGCCGCCAAAGAATTGAGAGCCGCCGACCAAATTGTAAAACCTGACAAACTAATAAAAACAATTATAGATTTGATAAATTAAAAAATAAAATTTCTAAAAACAATAATCTCTCAAATAAAAAAAAGTAGTTCTCAAAAAAAAACTTCTTTTTCCTGTTAAAATTCAATTTTTTTTCCTTAAAATTTTCATTTCTGTATAAATGTGTTTTTATGAACATCATTACTAACATTGATTAGCAAAAAATAATCTAATAATCTGAATATAAAAGAACCTAAGGTAAGACTAATAATTAAATTATAATTATCTAAAACAATTTGCATTTAAAAAATACAACACTCTGTACACATCAACCACCAACACAGTGAATACATTAATCCAAACACGGTTGATTTTATTTTTTTATTTATATAACATTGCATTGTACTTTTTGGGACGAGCGAATAAATCTTAAAAAAGAGAGATAAGAAAATTGAAATTAATAATTTTTTTTACTAACAAAATATAAAGGATTAGTGATGGGAAATGTGAAATTAATCAGTCCTCACGGGAGCAGTGAGTTGATTGAACTTCTTTTGACAGGGAAAGAGTTGGAAGAAGAAAAGAAAAAAGCCGCTGGTTTACCTAAAATCAATATTTCAAGTCGTGAAACAGGCGATTTGATTATGTTAGGAATTGGTGGTTTTACTCCGCTGAAAGGTTTTATGGGTTATGAAGATTGGAAGAGTGTTTGTTCTGATATGAAGATGCCCAGTATGAATGGATTGTTTTGGCCTATTCCGGTTACTTTATCTGCCTCTAAAGAAGAAGCCGATAAATTGAAAATTGGAGACGAAGTTGCATTGTATTCTGATGAATACAATGAAATAATGGCTACAATGAAGGTTGAAGAGAAATACACCATTGATAAAGCTTTCGAATGTCAGCATGTCTATAAAACGACAGATTCTGAACATCCTGGTGTTAAAATGGTTATGGATCAAAAGGAATTTAATATTGCAGGACCAGTAAAGGTTTTATCAGAAGCAACGTTCCCAACTGAATTTGCAGGAATTTACCAAAGACCTTCTGAGTCAAGAGCAATATTTGCAGAAAAAGGTTGGAAAACAATTGCCGCTTTGCAATTGAGAAACCCAATGCACAGGAGCCATGAATATCTTGCTAAAATTGCATTGGAAGTATCTGATGGTTTATATATCCATCAATTAGTCGGTAAGCTGAAACCAGGCGATATACCTGCTGATGTCAGAGTCAAATGTATTAATACATTAGTTGAGCATTATTTTGTGAAGAATACTGCAATTTGTGGCGGATATCCATTAGATATGAGATATGCTGGTCCAAGAGAAGCTTTGTTGCATGCATTGTTCAGACAAAATTTTGGATGTACACATATGATAATCGGTCGTGACCATGCTGGAGTTGGCAATTATTATGGTCCGTTCGAAGCGCAGGATATTTTTGATGAATTGTGGGAAGGTGCTTTGCTTTGCAAACCCTTAAAGATTGATTGGACATTTTGGTGCTATAAATGTGGTGGAATGGCTTCAATGAAAACCTGTCCTCACTCCAAAGAAGACAGATTGTTATTAAGCGGTACGATGTTGCGTAAAGGTCTGTCCGAAGGTTCTCCTATACCTGTTGAATTCAGCCGTCCGGAAGTTCTCGAGATATTGAAGGAATATTACGCAGGTTTGGAAGAAAAAGTTGAGATAAAAGTGCACAGAGCCGCAACAGGTGGATAGAAAATAGACTTTTAGAAAATAAATGTTTTATAAACAATAAATAAAAAAATTAATTAACATATTTTTAAAAAAATTCAGGAGAAAAACTGATGCCAAGTTATGTAATTCAAGAAAAATGCGATGGATGCAAGGCTCTCGATAAGACAGCCTGCCAACACATTTGTCCCAATGATTTGATGGTTTTGAATAAAGAAGCAATGAAAGCTTATAATTTAGAGCCGGAAATGTGCTGGGAATGTTACAACTGCGTAAAGATTTGCCCGAACCAGGCAATTGAAGTTCGCGGTTATGCAGATTTTGTGCCTCTGGGTGCACAAGTAACTCCGATGAGGAGTTCCGATTCAATTATGTGGACAATTAAGTTCCGCGGTGGTGAATTGAAGAGATTCAAATTCCCTATTCGTACAACAGCTGAAGGTTCGGCAGTACCTAATGGTGCTTTTGATGAAGGAGCCGCAGATATATCAGCTGCAGAATTGTTTACAGAACCCGCTTCAACAGGATTGGCGGAATTAGCAGCACCTGGTCGTACAGGATGGCAATAAACGGAATTAACAATTAAAAATTTAACTAACAATTAAAAAGGTAAAAAATTATGGCAAATTTTGAAACAGTAGAAGTCAACACCGATTTATTGATTATTGGTGGTGGTATGTCTGCTTGCGGTGCAGCTGTGGAAGCAGCGTACTGGGCAAAGAAACACAATTTGAAAGTTACTCTTGTGGATAAGGCAGCTGTTGACAGAAGTGGTGCAGTTGCTATGGGTCTTTCAGCTATAAATCAATATGTTGATTTAAGAAGCGGTAAGAACACAATTAAAGATTATGTTGAATACGTTCGTAACGATTTGATGGGTATTACCCGTGAAGATTTGGTAGCAAATATTGCACGACACGTTGATTCAACAGTTCACCTATTCGAAAAATGGGGTTTACCAATTTGGAAAGATGCCGAAGGTAACTACGTTCATGAAGGTCGCTGGCAACTTATGATTAATGGTGAATCATACAAAGTTATTGTTGCTGAAGCAGCAAAGAATGCTTTAGGTATGGAAAACATCATTGAAAGAGTTTTTGTCGTCGAACCATTGATGGATGGTGATAAAATTTCTGGTGCTGTTGGATTCAGTGTCAGAGAAAATAAATTCTATGTATTTAAAGCGAAAGCTGTCTATATCGGTGCCGGTGGTGCAGTACACGTATTCAAACCAAGGTCATCAGGCGAAGGTTTAGGTCGTGCTTGGTATCCACCGTGGAACTCAGGTTCATCAGCATACTTTACAATGAAAGCTGGTGCTGAAATGACATGTCAGGAAGTAAGATTTATCCCTGTACGTTTTAAGGATGCTTACGGTCCGGTTGGTGCATGGTTCTTGTTATTCAAGTCAAGAGCAATTTCGGCTGCCGGTGGTGAGTATATGGCTGTAAGAAAAGACGAATTGGAAAAATGGTTACCTTATGGTAAGGTAAAACCAATTCCTGCAAACTTACGTAACTGGTTGGGTATGCTCGACACAATGGACGGCTTAGGTCCGACATATATGAAGACAGAAGAAGCCATCCAAAAGATTGCTGAAGAATTGAAAGATGACCCGAAAGAATATAAGAGAAAAATGAAAGAACTCGAAGCTGAAGCTTGGGAAGACTTCCTTGATATGACAATTTCTCAGGCAATTCTTTGGGCATCAACAGATGTATTCCCAGAAAAAGAACCATCAGAAATCGCCGCTGCTGAACCATATTTCATTGGTTCACACTCAGGTGCATCTGGTGCTTGGGTATCAGGTCCAAAAGATTTGGCTCCTGC
>RCNQ01000211.1 GCA_003731675.1 Bacteroidetes/Chlorobi group bacterium ChocPot_Mid | reverse complement strand
AAAACCTAACAGATTAATTGGAAATCCGCTTTACTCTAATATTCAATATGTAAGGATATGGTTCAAAGGTGGTGATTTCAAAGCTATGATTGCAGATTGGAGACTGGTAGGTTCACAATGGCAAAGAATTAGCAATTTTCAATCGAATGTTTCCGACAAAGACAGTGTAATGCAGATTTCATTTGTAAACAGAGAAGAAAACAGTGGACCACCTGATTATTACGCAATGCCACCGGGAGTAAAAGCTCCAAGGAATTTAACAAATCCTGACCCTACTCAAGATTTAAGATTGAATGAACAATCCATCTCAATAAGTGTAAACAATCTGAGATATGGTGATGAAAGAATGGCAGTAAGAATTTTCAGACCTATGGATATTTTCTTTTACAAAAAATTAAAATTTTTTATTCATGGTGATGGCTCGATGCCCGACAATGTTGCACGAGGGTCAATACCCAAAGCTTATGCTTTTCTACGTTTTGGTATTGATTCATCAAATTACTATGAATATAGGCGACCGATTATCCGTGGATGGCAGAATATCGAAATTATTATGAATGAATTAACTGCTATCAAGCAACTTAGAGATTCACTTAATATAACTGATAGAATGATTTATCCTGTACCTGGTGATGCTTTGGCTACATTTGCCATAAAAGGCAATCCTGTTTTGACAAGAGTCCAGTTTTTTGGTCTCGGTGTTGCAAATCCATCAGAACAATATCCCAATGAACTTTCAACAACAGTCTGGATAGACGAATTGAGATTGCTAAGTCCAGAAGCAAGTTCAGATTGGGCTGGTTTGGCAAGTGCAAGTGTAAAACTTGCAGATTTAGGCTCTATTAATGCTTCATTTGCTCATACTAAACCTAATTTTCACAGATTAGAAGAAAGATTCGGTGATAGAATCACAACAACTAACTGGACTGTTACAATGCAGGGTGCCATTGAAAAATTTGCCCCGAAAAGCTTTTCAGCAATGAGATTACCAGTGACATTTACTCATTCAGAAATATTACAGGACCCGGAATTTGTTGCCAACAGCGATGTAAATTTGTTGGAAGCCGCTGAACGCTCAAAAGCTGATGCATATCAGCAAGCTATCAGAAGTGGTTTGACGCAAACAGAAGCTCAAAGAATTGCGAATATAAGGGAACAGGAAACCCTTACACGTTCCCAAACGCTCAAAATCGCAGATGCATGGGCTTTGACTGGCATAAAACTGGGCATTCCTGTCAAATCATGGCTGATTGATGATACATTCAACAAACTTACTTTTGGGTATTCCTATTCACAAAATTACGAAAGAACACCTGTCGTCGAAAAAAGGTTTAACTGGATGTGGAAAATGAATGCAAATTACAGTGTACAAATCGGAGACTTCCTATCCTTCGAACCTTTAGGAAGCTTTGACAGTGTAGCATTTATCAAAGATTACAAAAAATGGAAACTGAATTTATTGCCTTCAAACTTTTCTGCAAATTTGGATATTCAAAGAAGCAGAACTACGGAAAAATCACGTTATCTTGACTTTGCAAGTCCAGTTTTCAGAGACTTTTCAGCAACCCGTGGAGCACAATTTTCCTGGAAAATCAGTGAAGGTGGTTTGCTAAGTCCATCTTTCGATTACAATGTTTCTACTGCAAGTTCACTTGTCTCTTATGAACTTGATGAATTCGGAAGACAAAGAACAGCAAGTGAATTGTCCGATAAGATCTTTTTTAACAAAGGATTAATTGATTTGGGATTAGATTTTAATCATAATCAGACAGTTACACTAAATTTCAAACCAAATCTCCCAATAGGAAATGCGAAAAAATACTTTGAAATCATCGGTAGCTACTCTTCCAACTATAACTGGACTAATCCTTTACAAACCGACCCTACAATCAAAGATGCAGTTAAAAACGCAAGCTATAATGCAAATATGAGATTTTCAACTGGTGTAAAGCTGAGGGAATTAAGTGAATTTATTTTCGGTGCTCCAAGTTCAAAAATGGTCTCAATGAGTAAGCCAGCCGATACAACAGGTAAAAGTATTTTCAGTAAAATAGTAGGTCAAGTTTTGGACATTGCCAAAACTATTTTTTTGGATTATGACAAGATCCAAATAGAACTTAATCAGGGCAATACTTCTTTAAATCCAGGTGTATTTGGTGGTACAGGTATTTCAAATTTCTGGGCAAGAGGTCTTACGGGAAGAGAAAGTTTAAACAATTTCGGACCAAGCTTTGCTTATCAATTAGGATTAATTGGAAGCCCACATGGTAGTTTTGGATTTGCTTCATCTTCCAAATTCCCATTCTTCACTTTCGAGACTGAAGATGGACTCAGACCTCCTAATGCAATTTTGCCTGAAAACTTCAATCAGAAAACATCGCTAAAACTGAATACGAGCAGACCTTTGTGGCCCGGTGCTGTTTTAGAATTAAACTGGAGTACAGATTTTGCCTATGCAAAGACACAGACAGTAGAGACAGATGCCTTAGGCAATCCAAGTTTTACTAATGTTATTGCGAATGAATCATTCAATCGTAGCTATTTGTCTATTCCTTCGGTGTTTTGGGTTGATGTCTTTAATAACAACATTGAACATGTCATAAAACTATATGAACAAAAGAAAAATCAAAGAATTTTAAACGGTTTGGATACAAACAACATTACACCACAGGAAAATCAATTGTTACTTAATGACTTAACCGAATCATTCCACGACGGATTGCAAGCTTTCAGCTTTTCTTCCGGAAAAGTCGGGAAGTTTCTTCCTGCAATAAATTGGGCTATCAAGTGGCAGGGTATCGAAAGATGGGATATATGGAAAGGTCTCGTCAAATCAGCTAATATTGAGCACAGATATACATCTATTTATACTGAAAATGCTCTTATAAACGACAATGGAAGACAGACTCAAAGCCAGCAGATTCAAATCGGTTTTCAGCCACTTTTCGGACTTACAATGTCTTTCGATGAAAAAAAATTAAACGGTATTTTAACGGCTACTGTAAAATATTCAACAACAACCGGATACCAGCTTAACTCATCAAACCGTTCGACAATTGCTAAAAACTCAACAGATGAAATTCAGGCACAGGCAAGCTATACAATGAAGGGATTTGAATGGGACTTATTAGGGCTCAAACTACAAAATGATGTCGAAGCAAGCTTTACTGCTACTTACCAATCAAGTGACAGGTCAACCTATGATGTAATTCTCACAGGTAGCAATGGAAAAAATGGAAGAATACTTGACGGTAATTCGAAAATAATTATCGCACCAAGGATCAGATACAATATGAGCAATAGAGTAACTGCCGCCTTTTTCGTTAGATACGAAGGAACATTTACCGAGGGTGCCGCACAACCTGGTTTCACTTCCACTCAGGTTGGTCTTGATATTAGGATTAGCATAGCAGGTGGCAGATAATTAACTTTTAGATATTGAAAATTTTTACTAATTTTGAAACTTTGTATTTTTCAATGAAAAATAATTACATTATTAAAAAGGATATATATGAATAAAATAATTGAGGCAAGATTTTTAGCTCCAGATGTTAAGCTCTTTAGGATTGAGGCTCCTAAAATAGCTGAAAAAAGGAAACCCGGACAATTTATCATTTTAAGGGTTCACAAAAACGGAGAGAGAATCCCTCTTACAATTGCTGATTCAAGTACTGAAGATGGAACAATTACAATTATTGTTCAAGGTATCGGTAAAACAACCAAGCATCTTAATACTTTGGAGGCTGGTGGCGAAATAATAGATTTAGTCGGACCATTAGGTAAGCCCTCTCATATCGAAAATTTCGGTACGGCTGTTAGCATAGGAGGAGGAGTTGGTACTGCTATCGCTTATCCGACTGCAAAAGCATTGAAAGAAGCTGGCAATCACGTTATCAGTATTATTGGGGGTAGAACAAAAGAATTTGTTATTCTCGAAGATGAAATGAAAGCTGTCTGTGATGAAGTTTATCCAACTACTGATGATGGCTCATACGGTTTTCATGGATTTGTTACTCAAAAACTACAGCAACTACTTGATGAAGGAAGAAAAATTGACTTTGTGCTTGCTATTGGACCTATTCCGATGATGAAAGCTGTTGCTGACGTTACTCGTCCTTATGGAATAAAGACAGTAGTCAGCTTAAATCCAATTATGGTTGATGGTACTGGAATGTGTGGGGGATGCAGAGCACTGGTTGACGACAAAGTTGTTTTCGTTTGCGTTGATGGTCCTGAATTCGATGCTCATAAAGTTGATTTCTCTGTCTTAACGAAACGAAACAGAATGTATTTATCTCAGGAAAAGCAATCAGTTGAAGAGTTTGAACACAAATGCAAACTTGATGCAAAAATTAAGGAGGTAGCAAATGGCTGATTTAACTAATAAAGAAAGGATGAAAATTCAAAAGCACCACATGCCCGAACAGGACCCGTTGGAAAGAGCAAAGAATTTTCTTGAAGTTAACCTTGGCTACGACACAGCTACTGCTATCGAAGAAGCACAAAGGTGCATACAGTGCAAAAACAAACCATGTGTTGAAGGATGCCCCGTTAGGGTAGATATTCCTGGATTTATCAAACAAATAGAACTTGGTAATTTCAAAGAAGCCGCCGCAATTTTGAAGAAAGACAATGCCCTACCTGCTGTTTGCGGTAGAGTCTGCCCACAGGAAGAACAATGCGAAATGGTTTGTACTGTCGGTAAAAAAAATGCACCTGTTGCTATCGGTTACTTAGAACGATGGGCGGCTGATTGGGAAAGAAAAAACATCGGTTTGCAAAAACCAGAATTAAAACCGAAGACAGGAAAAAAAGTTGCAATAGTTGGTGGTGGACCTGCCGGTTTAAGCTGTGCAGGTGATTTAATCCAGATGGGACATGATGTTGTCGTTTTCGAAGCATTGCACGAAATTGGTGGTGTTCTAATGTACGGAATACCTGAATTTAGACTTCCAAAAGTTATTGTGCAAGCAGAGGTTGATGGTTTGAGAGAAATGGGTGTAGAGTTCAGAACCAATCAGGTAATCGGTATGACAGATACTGTTGATGAGCTTCTTAAAGAATATGACGCAGTCTTTTTAGGTGTTGGTGCTGGTCTCCCATACTTCCTTAACATTCCAGGCGAACACTTAAACGGTATTTATTCTGCAAACGAATACCTGACCAGAGTAAACTTGATGAAGGCATACGATTTTCCAAACTCAGATACACCAATGTTCAATGTCATGGGTAAAAGTGTTGCTGTATTTGGTGGAGGGAACACAGCTATGGATGCTGTCAGGACATCATTACGGCTTGGTGCTAAAAAAGCAATGATAATTTACCGAAGGACAGAAAAAGAAATGCCTGCAAGGGTTGAAGAAATAAAACATGCAAAGGAAGAAGGAGTTGAATTCTTCCTGCTTCACGCACCTATCGAATTCTATGGTGATGAAGAAGGTTGGCTCAAAGGAGTCAAAGTTCAGGAGATGGAACTTGGTGAACCTGATGCTTCAGGAAGAAGAAGACCTGTACCCATAGAGGGAGCTATCAAAGATATTCCTATTGAAGTTGCGGTAGTAGCTATTGGAAATGGTTCTAATCCAATTATCAGTAAAACTACACCAGATTTAAAAGTCAATAAATGGGGGAATATTCTTGTTGATGAGAAAACAATGAAAACAAACAAAAAAGGAGTTTTTGCTGGTGGTGATATTGTAACCGGTGGTGCAACAGTTATTCTTGCGATGGGAGCCGGCAGAACAGCCGCCGCCGCAATTGATGAATACTTAAAAAATCCTGATGTTTGGCTCGAAGAAAAGAAAGAAGAAGTAACAAATTAATTCTTTTTTTGAAATTTTAAAAAAAGGGTTCTTCACATATCAGAAGGACTCTTTTTTTTTGACAAACAAATATTCAAAAAACACTCAGATAAAAATCATCATGAAAGAAATAATGAAAAAAATGGATGATAATCTAAGTCAGACTAAACTTGAATATCTGCTTTCTCTAATTTTCTTCCATTATAATAAGCACGGAAAATCACAATGCTTACTGAAAGAAATGAAGATAGGAAAAATGCCAGAACCAACATCAATAATCTACTCGGTGACGACTTCTTGTAAGGAGGAAAAGCTTCATCAAGAACCTGAATAGTAGGTATATCGCTTTCTTCTTCAATTGCTTCCTGATGCTTTTGTGTTTCTAAATACATATTAAGTTGTGTCAATATCTTTTGGTCTCTCAGCAAGGTAGTGTAATTTCTGATTAGAGCCGGAACATTACTCAAAGCAATTGCAAATCTGTCGGATGGGATTAAGCCACCTTGTTGTGTCTTTTCATACTGTCTTTTCAAATCATCAACCTGTCTTTGATATGCCTTGACAATTGGTGCATTGGGCTCGTATTGCTGTTGAATTATTCCCAGTTCAACTTCCGCTTTGGAAAGTTGTGTGCCGACACCAACAATTGTTTCCAAAATAGCTTTGGTCTGTTCGTCTATTGCAATAAGTTTGTTTTCTTGCTGGAATTTTTCCATAGCGGCATCAACGGAATCCAGCCTTTTCAAGTTATCCTCAAGAACCTTGCTGATGTATGCTTTCTTCTTTTTTGCCTTCAAATTGCTTTTTTCCCTGTTGACAAAATCCAAACCTTCAACAGCGGCATTTGTAATATCAGATGCAAGTTTTGCCGCAAATGTCTTATCCTTTTGGCTCGGAAAGTAAGGTGTAGCAACAGTAACATAAACAAGCAAAAGCCCGCTTCGGTTTGCTTCTGACTCAATCATATTGCTGACAACATCATAAAGAATGTCATCATTCTCAAACTTAAATTCTTTGATTTTTCTTAAGCCGCATTTATCAGTAATATATTTTGCTACAGAACGGCTTTTTAGCATATCAATATAAAGGTCAACTTTCACACCTTTGGAAATTCCTCCAAGTGAAATCCCTCCCGAAATACTCTGTAAAAATCCGGACAAACTCCCAGAGTTACCTTCATCTTCCGGAGGCAAAATACTTGCAGTTGCAGAATATTGATGTGGTACAATAAAAGAATACACACCTGTTATAATAAGTGATATCAATATAAAAAAAATAATAAATTTTTTGTGTATTCTGCAAAGAGTGAGAATACTGCTTAAAGTCAAAGTCTCATTTCCGCTTTTATTTTCCATTTTCTTACTTGAAAAAATATTCTGATAAATTATTTAGTAGATGTTGTACGTGTTGCCTGAGCCACTAAAGTAATGATAGCAAGAATCATACTTACCATAGTTGTTAACTGTGTTGCCCACAGCCACCAGTCAATTTTAGTTTCATACTCAGGAGGTACAAGTATATTATCACCTGGCTCAAGTTCATAATTCATATTTTTTGCCAAAAACTGTTCACCCTTCTTTTTAACAACTAAGGTTTCATCCTCTTCAGCTCTGAAACCAAACCCACCGGCTAAATTTATATAATCAAGATAAGTATATCCTTTCTTATAAACAACTAATCCAGGATTATTAACCCTTCCCTGTACATTAATAAAAATCTTTTTGGAAGGGACATAAATTGAATCCTCATCAATTACGATAATATTATCTTCCGAGTTCGGATTGCTCCAGATTTTATTAAAATTAATTGCCATAACCCCTTTTTGCTCAGAACGTCTTGCCTGGAAATATCTTCTTTCATTCTCAGACATTTCAGAATATGGGATACTGCTTAATCTGACCATCTCCTGGTCAACCTTTTCGATTTCCTTTTGTCTTGTCAATAAAGCACTTTCGAGCGATGCCTCATCGGTTGGTCCACCTGCTCTTTTTAAAATATCGTAAACCTTAGAGTCATCTTTATTAATTGAATATTTACCTGGATATAATACTTCTCCCTCTATTGTTACCATTCTTTTTTCCTGCCAATTTGCTTTTGGACGTACAAAAATTCTGTCTCCGTTGAACAAAGGAATATCACCTGGAAGATTTTTGGAGGTATAAAAATCATTTTCCCATGAGCTTATATCAATAATAAATCTTTCACTGTTACCATTATTACTTTCAAATCTTGCAATTTCAACCTTCGACAAATCTGCAGACTTCAAAAAGCCATGAGCAAATTTAAAAATAGTAGATAAAGAATCACCATCAAAATATTCGAAAATTCCTTCTAATGGTACTTCACCCCAAATTTCAATAGTATGTTCCTCATTACTTGGTGATACAATTATATGGTCACCACCCAATACTGTCGGATTGGCACTCTTATATCCAGCATTGAATTTTAATAAATCAACATTTATTAATTGAGAGCCATCATTTCGCAGAAGAATTATTTGCCTTACCGAAGCATCATATTTCAAGCCTCCTGCTCTTTCAATTATCTCCGAAACTCTGTCTGCCGCAGTCGCAGGGACAATCGCAGGTTTGCGGACTGAACCGCTGACAATTACTTTGAATTCCCTCAATTTTTGTAACGAAATATATACTTCATATGATTTCAGTACTTTATCAACACACTTTTGAATGAGGTCTTCGGCTTCAACAAGACTTTTACCTTTTACATCTACAATCCCGATACCTGGAACTAATACTTTTCCGTCAGGAGACACAGTAACTTTATGCTCAATAGTTTTGGAAGAAACAATAGATATCAACAACTCATCACCTGGTCCCATAATATATTCATTCGGATTAATTTCCTTTTCAAGCAATCCTGCTGTTTCATCAGCTATTTCTTTAGCTGTTCTCATATGCAAAGTATCTACTTCCTTCTTTTTCGCACCTGTCAGATAAGAGTTATCAATGAACCTATCTAACTGAGATAACAAAGGTAATTGTTGAAAAAGCAATATCATTGCTATGAAACATAGCAGTGCAAGTTTATCATTTCCATTTTTCATCATAATCTTTTCAGGAAAAAATTAATTAAAATACAAAAATATTAAAAAATTCATTTTAATCAGTCTTCCGACTGATTTTGCTTGTTGAGTTGAACCTTCATTCATACTCAATATTTAATGCAGGTAAAAGATGTTTCGATAACTAAAAGTCATTGTAAAACAATTTAATTATGCAAAATTATAATACTTTTATTTAATCTCAAAATTTTTTTTTAAAGTTAAATGATTTTAATTTGTAATTTTTTAATAAACTTATTTGAATAATGTTAGAAGAATTAACAAAAATTGCAGTTGAAGCCGCTTTAAAATCAGGAGAAATCCTAAGAAAAGGTTTTGGTACTTCTTTCGAGATATCCTCCAAAGAAGGAAAAAATAATTTGGTTACAGAATTTGACAAATTATCTGAAGAGACTATTATTGAATATATTCACTCAGTTTTTCCTGACCACGTTTTTTTAGCTGAAGAAAGTGGTAAAACAGGAGAATTACTAAAAAATAAAGTAAGGTGGATTATTGACCCGCTTGATGGAACTGTAAACTTTGCTCATGGAATACCTATCTTCAGCATAAGTATTGCGGCTGAATTGAATAGGGAGATTATTTCCGGAGTGGTATATCATCCATTACTCGATGAGTTGTTTGTTGCACAAAAAGGGGGAGGTGCTTTTTTAAATGATAAAAGATTAAATGTTTCTGATAATGGTGACTTAGACTCTTCAATGTTAGTAACGGGATTTCCTTATAACGTAAATCAAAATCCATGTGGTTGTATTGACCATTTTGTAAATATTATTAAGCGGGGTATTCCTGTCAGAAGACTTGGTTCTGCGGCTTTAGATCTTGCTTATGTTGCGGCAGGCAGGTTCGATGGTTTTTGGGAAATAAATCTTAATCCATGGGATGTAGCCGCAGGGATTTTACTTGTTCAGGAAGCAGGAGGTAAAGTCTCTCAATACAACGGAGAGCAATATTGGATTGACAATGATTCAATACTTGCAACTAACGGGATGATTCATTCAGAAATTTCATCAGTTTTAACTAAGTGTTTATGCTGAATATAGCTTAATGAGTCTTATGGGTTTCATTTAGTTTATGGGGTATAAAATTTTATGATGACTGAGGGTAAAGTTGAAGAAATTTTAAGGATGAAATATTGATTTAAATTATTTATGAAACAATAAAAAATATATTTTCAACTTAATAAACTTATGAAATTAAAAATAACGTATATGTCAGGTGCAGGTAACACATTTACCGTTGTGGATAACAGAAATTATAATTTTCCAGTGGATTACTATACGGTAATTGCTCCAATTCTTTGTGGGACTTTGAAAGAAAATGCAGTAAAAACAGAAGGTTTGCTTGTAGTAAATAAACCACATGGAGATTATGCTTTCTCAGTAGATTTCTTTAATCCTGATGGTTCTTTTTCTATGATGTGCGGTAATGGTGGCAGGTGCGCAGTCAGGTTTGCTATTGCCAATGATTTCATTGAGATTCCTAAACAGGATGAAGATGTTATTTTTAAAATGGCTGGCGGGGTTTACAAAGCAAATATAATTAGCGAAAATGTCAGATTGTTTTTTCCGCCACCTATTGAAATCCGAAAAGATATAATTGTTCAGATTTACAATAAAAAAGTCAAAGGGACTTATGTGAATGTAAACTCAGACCATTTCGTAACAAATTATGAAGAAAATCCTAATCTGATGGAAAAATCATTTGATGATTTCTGTATAGACACTTTTGCTTCTCCGATAAGGTTCCATGAGGATTTCAAACCCAAAGGGGTTAATGTTAATATATATTTAATAAAATCCCGGAAAGAACTTTGGCTAAGGACTTACGAAAGGGGAGTTGAAGCTGAAACTGGAGCTTGTGGAACAGGTGCATTATCAACAATGCTTACTGCATTATCAAAAAATGAAATAGAACTGCCCGTTAAAATTATTCCACCGAGTAAAAGTCCATTGGTTGTGGATGTAAAGGGAGAATTTCCAGACAATATTGAATACTTGGTATTGGAAGGTAATGCTGAGATAAAAAAGGTGACAGAAATAGAAATACCTGATAATTACAAACAAATTGAAAGTCTAAATACATGAATATCATAGAATCAGTTAGAGTAATACATGATGAAATGATAGTCCACAGGAGACACTTACATGCTAATCCTGAATTATCTTTTCAAGAATATGAAACAGCAAAATACATTCGTTCTGTTTTGGATAAATATGGAATTGAGAATAAAACCATTGGAGAAACAGGTGTAGTTGGATTAATTGGGATGGGAGAAAAGTGTATTGCCCTTCGTGCAGATATTGATGCTCTACCAATAACCGAGGAAACAGGTCTTTCTTTCTGTTCTAAGAATAATGGGGTTATGCATGCCTGCGGTCATGATATGCATACAGCAATGTTGCTTGGAACTGCGAAAATCTTGAAAGCAAATGAAGACAAAATTAACGGTATTGTTAAATTGATATTTCAACCGGGAGAAGAAATAACCCCGGGTGGTGCTT
>RCNQ01000210.1 GCA_003731675.1 Bacteroidetes/Chlorobi group bacterium ChocPot_Mid | reverse complement strand
TTTCATGAGCTATATTAGCAGCTAATCTCCCTATGGAAGCCATTTTATTAGCTTGTTCAGCCATTTCCATATTTTTTATCCTACGGAAATCAGTAGCTCTCAATCTTCTGACAAAAAAAGTTGTCATACCAAAAGTCCAAAGTAGTATGACAAAAATACTTATTAATAAATACTTAAATAAATCGAGGCTACTTTGCTTCCAAGGTTTAGAGAACTCCTTACTGTCCTTTACTATCATTAGTATGAAGGGTGTATCTTTTAGGTAAATATAACCGATAATCAATTCCTTATTATTTTTAAATGATTTTGTTATAACTTTTGTTTCTTCGTTAGGCTCGGGTATATCAATATTTATTTTATTAAAAACTTTACCAAAGTATTTTGATGGAGTCTGTAAGATTCCAAGGTTATTTATGATAAATGCATCACCCTTCTCACTTATCTCTAATTGAGAAAGAAGATTAATAAATCTATCTTCTATAGTAGCTCTCAGTAAAAAAAATCCACCATTATTTATCTGATGCTTTACTATAATAGCTAAATGAGGGACATTTCTGTATCCTAAGAACAAATCGGTAATGTATTTATTTTCCTCACATGCTTTTTTAAACCATACTTGTTCTTTATAATTTTTCCCAGCTAATTTGTATGGACCTGAATAATTGATTTGTACTCCATTAGAATCTATAACACCAAGGTCGGTAAATCCACCATATGTATTTTTTAAATCTTGAAGTAATTTATCTAACTTATTTTGAGTTTTTAAATCTGAGTAGTCATTTTCTGAAACAACAAAATCCAATGCGAGTTTACGCTCATCTAAAAAGAACGCTACAAATCTCGATGAGTTCGATGTTAAGTGTAAGGTTTTCATTTCAACTTCACGCTCGAGAGCTGTACCAGTTACTTTTAAATCAATCAAGGCGAAAAAAACCAAGGGAACAATAGCAACGATTGATGAAATAATAAAGATTACAATCCATAGTTTTTTAAAATTAAAAAGATGTTTATTGCTATAGGCAATATCATCGAAATTTTCTGTAAATAATAATTTTATTTTTTTAATAATATTCATAAATAATGAAATCTTTAACTGATTGCTTTATTTTTCTGAATTTTTTCATAAGCTTTTTTCATTGTATCACTTAGTAATTGGATATTAACTGGTTTATTTAGGTATGCGAAAGCTCCTAATTCCATACAAATTTCTCTATCAGCTTCGCTTCCATGTCCAGTTAGTATAATTACTTCAACATTAGGTTTTGTAGCTTTGACATGCTTTAGAACTTCTATTCCATCTTTTCCGGGCATTTTCAAATCCAAAACCATTACTTCTGGTTCCTCGTTCTCTAATATCTCAATTGCTGACTCTCCATCGAAAGCAATTGTTGAACCTATATTCCTAATCAACAGACGTTCAGAGAGAGTTTGAACGAATTCTCTTTCGTCATCTACTAGTAAGACTTTTTGAGGAAGTTCAAAATCGAATCTGTGATAAATGTCAGTCTTATAATATCCTTTACCAACTCTGGTTTCAATTGAGTTAACCCCGTCAACTTTTCCTGCAATCTCTTTCAATTCTTCTTCTAATTTACCTAAAAACAGCACATTCTTATTGATAACCAATGTCACCATACCATCTCTTGCTATTACATCTACGAAGTGTCCATTACGTGATAACTCAAATTCGACTTTGGCTGCCAATAAAAAATCTTTTTCGGCTCTTAGTGATGTCTTGGTTGGTTTTAAAACAATACTATCAATGTTGTCTTTTATTAGATTGACAATATCTTCCATTGACATTTTATCTGTTGGAATAATGATATCATAAAGCTCTGATTTCCAAGGGTCAGATTCTTTCATGACTGAATATGTCCAAAAAGCTTTTCGCTCATCAGATTCATTAATGATTTTTTCGATTGTTTTCTCATCAACACCTTCGTTCTTAGCTTGATTAATACGATATTTTTTATCTGCAATTAGACAAATTCTGAGTATATGTGATAATTCTCGTGGAATCAAATGCGTTATATATCCACTATAAATAACGTCAGGACAAGCTAACTCGTTAGCAACTGCTAATTTTAATGCAGCAATTGATTTTTCACGCTCACGAGTAAATTTATTAAAAATTGGAATTTTGGACTCAAATACTTTCTGCATTTTAGCAGGTTCCAAATCCAATAATTTCGATGCTTTATCTAATATATATTTATCATCAAATACTTTCAGAATTAATTCATTCTTTAATTTGATGATAATTGATTTTTCATTGCAGAATTTCCCTGAAAATATTGAAATTACTGACATAATAATTAACTCCTAAATTAATTTTTATAAATTTTCATAAGAGGACAATCCTTCTCAGTACTATTCAAATGTGCAGGAGAATAAACACCTAGTATGGCTTTTTCCATTGTTGGATAAATATTTTCAGAACCGATTTTTGCTATTAAATGAGTCCTTTTGCACAAATTCATTACTGTTTCATTTACACCACTAAATACAATACCGTATCCTGCACTCCTAACTCTATCAATCAAAAGAGCCAATGCTTCTTCACCAGAAGCATCCATATCGTTAATACCATTACAAACGATTATTATATATTTCAATTTTGATTTTCTTTTAATTCTTTTATTGATTTCATCTTCTAAATAGCTGGCATTAGCAAAAAACAGAGGACCTTCAAATCTTATTAGTGTTATATGTTCACACTCAGATAATTTATGCTCTTGACTATCTTTCAGTGATTCGTCATCATGCCTTGCCAAAGTGCTAACTTTTGGTCTCATGCTTTTATATAAGAATACCCCTAGTGATAAAGCTATGCCAGTATATATACCAATCTCTAAATGCGGTGCAAAAATCAATGTAATTATAAAAGTTATGATTGAAATAGTTCCATCATACCATTTTGCTTTCCATGAGTGAATAAATCCTTTAACATTGATTAATCCAATGACTGCCATCATTATTATCGCAGCTAATACAGATTGAGGAAGGTGATAAAGTAATGGTGTAAAGAATAGTAAACTTATTACTACCATTAAGCTGGTTATTACACTTGACATTCCCGTAACCGCTCCCGCTTGCAGGTTTACAGCGCTTCTTGAAAAAGAGCCTGATACTGGAAAGGACTGACTAAAAGAGCCAATTGTATTTGCTAACCCTTGTCCAATTAGTTCTTGATTCGGATTTATTCTTTGCCCAGTTTTTGATGCCATCGCTTTGGCTATTGCAATTGCTTCCATAAATCCTAGTAGAGAAATGATAATAGCGTAAGATAAAAATTTCACAATCATATTGAAATTAAATTCAGGAATTCTAAAATCAGGTAATCCTTTTGGAATTTTCCCGACAACTTCTCCACCACCAATTAAAATTAAAGAATCCTTTTTAAGATTTTTATTACCTATTTTTAATCTCCAAATCCTTTCATCATTACTTAAACCTTTATTGAAGTTTTTTTGAAATCCTACTTCATCACTTAAAGAATAAAATTCAGTTTTATGACTATAAAACCTTTTCATTTTATAACTTCTTAGCTGAGATTTCAATTTCATTAGTCGAAATTTATTTTCTTCAATTCTGAACTCAGTTCTTGACAAAGCATGTTTGGCTTCAAGCCAATCGACATTTTTAAGACCTCTGTCATTTAATTCTTCGAAGTGTTTACTTCGCTTATTTAACTCTTTTTCTAAGACTTCAATTGTGTCAACAACATGATTAAATTCATGGATTTTGCTGATAAGTCCCCCAGATTTGATTTCACTCAAAGATGCGACTCTATTATACTCAAAGTGTACCAAATATGAAATTATGGTTGTTATCAATACTCCTATTAATACATAAGGTATCTTAGGATTGATTTTTTTTAACAAATACATAATACAAATTGAACCAATACCAATAAATAGAGTCGGTAAATGAGTAAAATTAATAGCTGACTTAATTACTTCAATAATTGTTTCATAATGATGAGTAGCACTATCAACACTCACACCAAAAAGTTTTGATAGTTGAGATGTTGCAATTATAATCGCAGCCGCATTAGTAAAACCATTTACAACTGGATGCGACAGAAAATTTATTACAGCTCCCAATCGTAAAACACCTAATGAAAATTGGAAAAGACCAACAGTAAATGCAAGGATTATTGCATAGGCAATAAATTCATTACTTCCTTGAGTAGCTAATGGTTCTAAAGATGCAGCTGTCATTAATGAAACTACAGCTACTGGACCAGTTGATAACTGATGGCTTGAACCGAAAAGTGCAGCTATCATTGGCGGTAAGAATGAAGCATATAAACCATAAAACGCTGGTAAACCTGCTAATTGTGCATATGCCATTGATTGTGGAATGAGGACAAAGGCAACAGTTATTCCTGATACAAAATCATTTTTAAAATGTGTTTTTGTATAACCAGTAAACCATCTAAGGAAAGGTAATATTCTATTAATTTCCATATTATCTTTAAAAATTTTAATATAGTAAGAAAATATTAACTTCGATTACAGAACTTTATGAAAATTAGTGAAAATAACAGAATTGTTCATTTATTTAATTAATTATGTGTAATACTATGTTGCTATTAATAAATGGTTGTAAGTTATTTTTTTACTGCTCCAGCGTAAATCGGACAAATGAGTAAAATAAATTGTGTAATAATAAACCAAACATTTTGAGTTTTTTTAGATATCAATGCCCAGAATGGATGATTTATTATGGGGGTTGTTTAATATTCAACCCCGAATTCATCCCGAAAATCGGATTATTCATCGTCGGTTGCTCTCCTTTATGTTTATTTTGTAACCTATGTGATAAAAATTGATATTTAATGCTTAGTAGAGATTTCTGCAGGGGTCACTTGTATATTTTTTAAGCCCTTGTAAATATTAATGGGGGACTTGCCGGGATTCCAACTTTCATTTTACTAATAAAAAAATATATTGGAAATTCTCGATGCATCATGTCATCAAGCATTGACTTTAATTCCCAATTACCTGAGACAAGTATGTTCACAATGAAAGCTTTGGATATTGTTCTAAGTCTGTTAAAGGATATTGACCCTTTTTTTTATGTTTAACTTTTAGAATCAATTGAAGACTATTTCGAAGAATATAAAGATATGAAAAATGATTGGTAATATATAATAGGAGAAAAACAATGAGTAAAACATTTAAATTTTTCGTAATATCAGCAATAGCGGTATTGTATGTTTGGTCTGCTGTAATCAGCTATTTTATTTTCATTGGAAATTCAGATGGAATTAGCTTGCTAAAAAAAGAATATGTTGTTAAAGTTTATTTTAACCCTGGTGACACAGAATATTGGTATAACAGTATAACTGGGGGACTTACCAAGCCAAGTAAAGTCATGAGAATGATAGAATATGTTAAAGATATGAAAAAGAAATATTTGTTTACCAGCGATTCAACAATTATCATTAAGCCCTTTAAATCAAAAAGAGATGCAATGTCTTTCAAACTGGAGATGTCACTGTATTTCAGTTTTAAAACTCAAGTGATAGTTGATAAAGGTGAAGAATAAGAATTCTAATAATTTCTTGTTTGTCTATATGTTAAAAAAATATTAAAGAACGGCTTAAATATTATTTTTAGAAATAATACATTAGTGAAAAGTAAAGATAACAATGAATAATTATAATTATGGATGACATAATGCAAGAAAACCAAAAAAATATAATGGATAGAAAGTTGAATAACCTTTTTCTATATTCCTAAACGATTTTGGATTATTGAAAAAATGTTTTATAAAGTTCTTCAGAAAAGTCCACCGAAAACTTCTTTAGTAACTATGTTGAATATAAATATTATAATACTTCAATTTTTGATGTTGAATTCAAAAAAGGTTTAAATTCAATTTTTTCTACTACTTAGGGTCTAATAAAGTCTTTCATTTACCAAGCAATCTTCAATTTAAAGTTTCCAAAGAATAATTTGGGTTAAAAAATAATGAAATTTATTTAATTTTTTCTTGCATATATCCTTAATTTAGTTTATATTTGAAATTGTATTTAATTACAACTAATAAATTTATTAATTATAACAAAAAGAGGTTTTATGGAAAGAGTTTCAAAAAAATATAAAATAAACATTTTCCGACTTGTATTATTTCTTTCGCTTTTCGGGATTAGCTTGAACTTGCAAGCACAGTCCTGGGTTTCGGAAGCACAGCAAGGAGGATTTATTATAAAAAAAGTCGTTAGCGATACTGCAATAGCAATTGGTCAGCCATTCAGCTATACGATTTACTATACGATTCCAGCAGGTGCAACTAATGTAATGATTACTGATGCATTGCCCTCTGGGGTCATGTTTTTAGGTGCATCTTACAATAATGCTTGCGGAACGCCAACTGTAATATCACCAACTATTAATCAAATGGGTGGTACCTACTCTTTGAGTTGGGGGAGTGTTCCAATGGGATGCACAGGTTCATTTACTATAACAGTAGCTTTCCCGAATGGTGTTACCTGTCCAGGTACTTCTGTCCGCAATAATGTATGTTTAACTGGCACAGTTGCTGGAAAAATGTATGAGTTCTGTACTGGCTATGTTAATACAAAAGCACTTGCGACTAATCCATGGCATGTTAACAAATATCCTATTGGTGCCGCCTGGCAGGGAGGAAATTGTCCTTATGCTTCAAGTAGTGATACTATCACATACCAGATTTGTGTATATAAGGACGTTGGAACAACGGGGCAATTGAATTTAGTCAATGGGGTTGTAACTGACACTTTACCAACAGGAGCTATTTTGGTTAGCTCAAATTGTGGAGCCACTCAGACAGGTAATGTCATTACCTGGAATGTTGGTAACTTAAGTGCAACTCAGATGTATAATCAAGTTTGTTGCCAATTTAAGGTATATTATCCTAATTCTTTGTTTCCTTCGGGAACTTCGATAACCAATCAAGCAACTTTGTTGGGACAGTTAGGTGGTCCTAACCAACCATGCAGTAGTTTTTCAAATCAAAGCCAACAGACTTGCGTTCAACTTGTATCAATTACGAACGGTTCATTATATAAATGGGTTTATACAAACCGTCAACCGGGTTGCGGTGGTCAATTTTTGATTTATGTATGCAATACTGGCACTACTTCATTACCTTTGACAATTCGTGATACACTGCCAAATACTTTGACAGGATATAGTCTGGGTTCAGTTTGGAATTTGAATCCATCATTGAGCGGAGGAATATTGACAGTAGTTGACACGTTGGCAGCTGGTCAATGTGGTTATATTTACATTAACTTTACAATACCAGCCAATGCTTCAATTGGTTCAACAATAACAAACTGTGCATATATGTCCTTTGGGGCAGGTGCGCCACCATCAGTAGCATGTGCTTCATTTGTTGTTGATGCACCTTCATCGCAACCATGTTTATGGAAAGAAGTATGTAGCAAACAGACAAGTTATACTCCTGGTTCTACGTTCCGTTACAGGTTAAGAATTCAAAATATTGGTGGATTACCATTGACAGGAGCCACTTTAACTGACCAACTTGACCCGAATTTGGAATACGTAGGTAATCCATCTTATTATCAAAGTAATTCATGGAATACTCCTTGCACAACAAGTCCTTCGAATCCATGGAATGGAGTAAGTCTTTCTTACAACTCTGGAACAAATATTGTGACAGCAACATTGCCTTCAATACCAGCAGTTTGTCAGAATATATTTTATGTTAATTGTGGTATGTATGGAACTTCGGGAGTGCCATATTACTTTATCGAATTTGATGTGAAAGTAAGAGATACATCTGCATTAGGAAGTGTTCCGAACAAGTTCTCCTTAACGGGAGGAAGTCTTGGAACAACAACTTATACATCTAACATTGATTATATATTAGTGACAGGAGAAGTCGGATTTTCTCTTGATAAGGGAGTCAAAAAACCAGCTGACCAAAATTACGCTTCAAGCGTAACAACAACCGCAGGTTCGACAGTAAATTATAAATTGAAAATGAATTCAATTGGAACAGCTGCATTAAGGTATGTAACTTTTGCTGATTTATTGCCAAGAGATGCATCACCTTCAGACCAGAAAATATTAACCTTGTGTGGACCTCGTGGTACATCAGGTAATTTTGATGTGGCGTATAATTCATTCATAA
>RCNQ01000209.1 GCA_003731675.1 Bacteroidetes/Chlorobi group bacterium ChocPot_Mid | reverse complement strand
ACTTTTTGTCGTTGTTTTATCGGGTACTCTGATGTCAGGTGGCAAAGACATAGTGAACTCCACGTGGCGATGGTCAAGGAAAGGGACTCTTGCTTCGATGCTGTGAGCCATTCCGATTTTATCTACACGCATTAACAGAAGTTCAGCGAGTCGTTGTTGCAATTCCACATAAGCAATTCTTTGGAGGTAATCAGCACGGGGATTTAATTCCAGAGCTTCTTGATGGAGGAAATCAGCATGCTTTTCCGGGTTTGCAATCAAATTTGAATACTTAGATGTAAGTAGTAAATTTTGTTGTATCGGTGGGAGCATTGAAACACCAGACCAATAAAGCTGATTGTTGTATGTACCGCGTCGGAGGTACTCAAGGATGAGCATTTGGTTTTTCCATTCGAGTATAGGTTTAACAGAATGGAAAATTGTTTTTTTGATGAAAGGTGGCAGTGCGTTATAGTAACGCCACCAGCTTTTATAAAAATTGTAATCTCGGAGCATCCAGGTGTAACCGCAAAACTGTTCGTCGCTACCTTCTCCTACCTGAATTACAATAGTTCCTGAATCGCGAGTAAGTTTGCTTAAAAACCAGAGTGGCATACAAACAGGGTCTGCATTGGGTTCGTCTTCGTGCCAGGTCAAATCTTCGAGAATTGGGAAGGCGTCATTGTGGTCAATCAGGATTTCTCGATGATTGGTACCGTAAAGTTTTGCAATTTTTCTTGCATATTCAAGCTCGTTATATTTTTCAAGTTCCTTAAAACCAACGGAGAAAGTGTCAACAGGTCTGTCCATAAGCTCAGCCATCAGAGCAACGTTTAAGCTTGAGTCAATTCCACCGCTGAGGAAAACACCGAAAGGTACATCACTCATCATTCTATCTTTAATCGCCTGACGGAGTAAACGCAGAACTTCAGAATGAATTTCATTTTCACTAAGTTTGCTGTACTCCTGATTTTGCTTTAAGGAAGACCAGTAGCGGGTGATACTGATTTCTCCTTTGCTGTTAAGCTTTAAGTAATGCCCGGCGGTGAGTTTTTTAATATTTTTGAAAAGTGATTCTCTGTTTGAGGACATACCCCAATTCAGATAATTTGGCAGTTCGTCAAAGTTGAAATCGGGAGATATTGAAGGGTGCTGTAAAATGGATTTAATCTCAGAGCCAAATGCAAATCTGCCTTTTTGAATAGTGTAGTAAAGTGGTTTTATACCGATGCGGTCTCTTGCACAGAAAAGTTCTTTTTTGTCATTATCCCAAATTGCGAGTCCCCACATTCCGAGCATTTTTTGCAGTATTTCTTCTCCCCATTCCTGATAGCCGTAAAGAATAGTTTCGGTATCAGAATTTGAGCGATACTTGTAACCTTTTGCGATTAATTCCTGACGGATTGATAAATGATTGTATATTTCTCCGTTGAAAACGATAGTAAATCTGCCGTCGGGAGTGGACATCGGCTGATTGCCAGCTTCGCTCAGGTCAATAATGGCAAGCCGTCGAAAAGCAAATCCACATCTTTTATCTGGAGATATCCATTGACCTTCGGAATCAGGACCACGATGAGTGATGACATCGCTCATTTGCTTCAAGACAGATTGGTTTATCTGTGGTTCATTAGAGCTATACTCGATTATTCCTGCAATTCCGCACATCTGCTTAATTTTCTCCGTTAGCTGTTTTTTCGAGCATTCCCTGAATTCTTGCTTGGTTAATCAAAGCAAGCATATCCTTAACAGCTGTATCAATTCCGACGAAAATGGCACGTGAGATAATCGAATGTCCTATGCTTAGTTCGTGGATATTTGGTATTTGAGCAATAGCAGTTGTATTGAAGTAATTCAAGCCGTGACCAGCCGCAACTTTCAGGGAATTTGAGTGTGCGTATTGAGTAGCTTTGTTCAATCGTGTGAGTTCTTTTTTTATGCTTATTTCATTTTTTACATTTGCATAAACACCTGTATGGAGTTCGACCATATCGCCACCAGCTTTGAGGACAGCGTCTATTTGTTTTTCATCGGGTTCAATAAAGAAGCTGACGAAAATATTTTTTTGGTGCATTCTGTCGGTGAGTGTTTTGAATTTTTTGATATTGGAAGCTACATCAAGTCCACCTTCGGTAGTAAGTTCCTGACGTTTTTCGGGGACAATGGTAACCATATCAGGTAAAGTTTTAAGAGCAATTTTAATAATTTCTTCGTTAGCCGCCATTTCGAGGTCAAGTTTACCGGTAACAAGTTCGCGTAGAAGTCTTAAATCGCGGTCGTTGACGTGACGACGGTCTTCTCGCAGATGGCTTACAATACCGCTTGCACCTGCAAGTTCTGCCTGTAGTGCCGCAGTAACGGGGTCAGGTTCAGTACCGCCACGAGCATTTCGGACAGTTGCAACATGGTCAATATTCACATTAAGTGTTAACATCGTTTTTCTCATAATTTGTTCAAAGTAAAAGACAAAATTATGAAAAATTAGACGAACAGAGGGTTGAAAAGTTTGAAATCTGAATCAGGGACTTCAAATCCAAAGTTAATTGTTGTGTATTTCTTGGGTAATTCTAAGAAATTCTATTTTATCAATAAAGGTTTAAGTTTTGCAACAATTATTTCAATTGCAGACATTCCTTCTTCAACATCTTTGAAAATGTTTTTTGCCTGATACTTAGAGTCTGGTAGTTTGGTTCTTACGTCATAGATGTAAGCATTAATTAGTAGCTTTCCTGCACGAATGTAGAAATTACCTGAGACTACTTTTTCGACGTTGAGCGAAGCAACGGCTTTCCACATATCTGATGGGTATTGTGGATTTGTGGGGTCGAGGTTGAGCTCCGCGAGAAGGTTTTCGATTGAATCAGCAGGAACGAGTTGGAAATGTTCTTGTTTAGTGTCTAAAGCAAGGAGAGCTTTTTGTAATGAATCCTGGAGTTGGTAGCTCCAAACATTTAAGTCAATTTTACCTTCCTGATTTTGGAAGGGAAGCACGGCAATGCGTGTTTGTGCAAATGCTGAAAACTGGAATGAAAAGCACAAAGTAAATGCAATAAAGCATAATGTTATTACCTTTTTCATTTTAAACTCCGAAATAATTTAAAATACTTTATTTATTCAGGTTTGCTTCCACAAATTCTTTCATTTGGCTGAAAGCAGTTCTGATTTTTGTTTCCAAATCTTTTGCCAAATCCCAATTTTCTTCTTTTGAAGCGCCCATAAGTTCGATGCCAAGCTGAGCAGTATCATCGAAACCAAATTGGAAGCAAGAGCCTTTCAGTGTGTGTGCGAACCTGTAAAGTTCTTTGTTGTCCTTATCCTGCAAAATTTTGGGTAATTGGTTATTCAGGTCATTTTCCCAAGTTTCGATGAACTCGGGCAATAACTCCAAAACAAAAGGGTCTTCGGGCATTTTCATGAAATTCTCCTTAAAAATTAAAAGCTCTTGAAAAAGCTGTAAGCCGAATTCTGTCTTGGTTTGACCCGAGGCAATAATTTATCTGGGAGCAATGTTGCCATTGCCCTCGTGCAGCCTACCCGAATACGTTGCTAAAAAAAGCATAGGACGGACAGTCCTCAGACGCATTCTTATTTGGCTTTGCTCCGCGTGGGGTTTACATAGCAAATTCGGTTACCCGAACTTCTGGTGAGCTCTTACCTCACCGTTTCAACCTTACCTCCATGACTCCTGTTAGGGACGGATTGGCGGTATTCTTTCTGTTGCACTGTCCGTCAGCTCACCTTTTTGGGGTTTACTGCCTTCCTGTTAGGAAGCACGCTGTCCTGTGGAGTTCGGACTTTCCTCATCTCAATAAATTGAAACGCTATTGCCCGCTTTTCCAAAAGCTTTAAGTTATCAAATAACAAATTCAATTAATTTTAAATTTAATTAGCAATATTAACAAATTTCAACGATTAATCAAAATAAATATTTAATGTTTTAAATTTTTCAGTTTTAATTAATGTGATTTTTATTGTGATAATTTTTAATGAAACAAAAAAATGAAAAAAAATTAAAAATTTGTTGCATTGAAAATATTTTTTGTTTAAGTTGCACAAAAGAAATTTTGTTTAATCATTTATTGGAAATGTTATGAAATATTACATTACTTTAACTCTACTGTTGATAACATTGTTGTTATCAACTTCATCAGAATTATTATCAGCAGGTCCTTACTCGAAAGACAGGGCAGATTTGAATATTGGAATCGGGTTAGGTTCTACTTTATATGGCGATGAAACTATACCGCCAATATCAGCTTCTTATGAGGTTGGATTCCCAGGTAAACCAAATGAATATACTGATAAAATCAGTCTTGGAGGTTATGTGGGATTTGCACGGACAGAGTATGATTGGTGGTGGGGTACATGGTCTTATACTCACGTTATCATAGGAGCAAAGGGTAGTTATCATTTTTATAATGAAGGTGATATTGATGCCTATGGTGGCTTAATAATTGGCTATGAAATTCTTTCTGAATCGTACACAAGTAAAACCGGGTATGAGGATTATAAACCTGTTTCTTCAGCAAACGGAGGTTTGACTTATTCAGGTTTTGTTGGAGCGAGATATTATTTTAGTCCAAGTTTTGGAGTATTTGGTGAGTTAGGTTATGGAATTTCCTATTTGACACTTGGGGTTACATTTAAGATGTAATTTATAATGATATAATTTTCTAATGGCTAAGTTGTTCTGGAATAATTTAGCCATTTTTTTATCTTGTCTGGAATAACTGACATAATGGCAGTATATAAATTAATTTTATGACAAATAATGACTTTGAAAGGTCATTATGGCAGGTTTTTATGTTTGGCACGCTTTTCGTAATGGGATGGTAATAATTTAAATTTGTAAAATTTT
>RCNQ01000208.1 GCA_003731675.1 Bacteroidetes/Chlorobi group bacterium ChocPot_Mid | reverse complement strand
GTCCTTACCCAATATTGCCTCTTCCTGGCTTGCAAAAATCATATCATAGTCCTTACTCATGATAATTGCTTCTTCTGGACAAACCTCCTCACAATATCCACAAAAAATACAGCGGAGCATATTTATCTCAAACTTGATAGGATAACGTTCTTTTACAAGTTCAGTTTCTGATGCCTGAACTTCAATTGCCAATGCAGGGCATACTCTTGAACACAATCCGCAAGCTACACATCTGCCGCCTGTTTCTTCCTTTACTAAAACAGGTCGCCCCCTGTAAGAACCCAGTGGCTCCCATCTTTCCTCAGGATATTGCCTCGTGAATTTTGGCTTAAACATCTGCTTGAATGTAATTCCCAGTCCTTTGGCTATCTCAGGCAAATATAATTTTTCCCAAAAATTCAGTCTTTGTGATTCATTATTTTCTTTTCTGTTCATATATCATTTCCAATATTTTCAAATCAAATAAAAAGTTTTAAATCAAAAACATCACTGCACCAGTTGCTATTACATTCAAAAGTGCCAGTGGTAATAATACTCTCCAACCCAAATTCATCAATTGGTCATATCTGAATCTCGGCACTGTCCAACGCACCCAAATAAAAAAGCAACTCAGTAATAAAATCTTAATTACAATTGATGCAAATTGTGCCAATGCAAGCCATACTGAACCTTCCTGCAAACCAACCCATTCAGGATTAAACGGCAACTGCCATCCACCCAAATACAAAGTTGCTATCAATGCAGATGACGTCGCCATATTCCCGTATTCTGCAAGAAAAAACATCCCAAACTTCATCCCTGTATATTCAGTATTATATCCACCGACCAACTCAGGTTCGGCTTCCGGCAAATCAAATGGTGTTCTGTTCGTTTCGGCAAAAGCTGATACTAAAAATATTATAAAACCTAATGGTTGAAGCAATACATTCCACTTCCAGCCACTCTGATGAATAACTATATCATTCAAATTCAGCGAGCCTGATACCATTATCACTCCCATTATTGCAAGCCCCATTGAAAGCTCATAAGATATCATCTGGGCAGATGACCTTAAACCACCAAGTAATGAATATTTGTTGTTCGATGACCAGCCCGCTAATGTTATTCCATAAACACCAACTGATGTCATTGCCAAAATAAACAAAATACCTATATTAACATTCGGTGCTACTCCCATATAAATCGTTCGTCCAGCTAATTCAAACGAACTTCCCAATGGAATCACCGCATATACAGCTATTGCTACTCCCAAAGAAATAATCGGAGCCAAGCGATGCAGATTCTTATTCGCCGCATCTGGTACAATATCCTCTTTCATAAATAACTTTAAAACATCAGCAAAAGGTTGCAACAGCCCCTTTGGTCCAGCTCTGTTGGGTCCTATCCGGTTTTGAATAAAAGCTGAAAACTTTCTTTCAATATAAACCAATGTTGCCGCCGCTAATAATATTAATGTAAAAATCACTAATGCTTTAATTAGTGCTTCCAACAATATCCATCCAAGTTCTTCCATAATTCTTAAATAATATTTTCAATTCTCAATTTATTATTTACTTTATTTTTCTATTCCAAAATTAATTTACAATTCACCTGAAAATTTCAGTATTTCTTAACTAAAAAGGTTTCATCGTATGGGAATCATAATTAATAATTTTTGTATCTGGTCTTTCTGCCCTGTTTAAAACCAGCCCCTGATATTCATCGAGTAATTCATAACTCATTCCTTTAAAAGCTCCAACCTGAGTTGCTATTTCATTAAATACATCTTCTGCTACCGAATACCTCCAGTTTCCACCCAATTTGTTAGCTATCCTAACCAAAATCATCCAATTTGGCTTACAGTTTCTCAACTCATGCTGAGTCCATCTGTCATTCGGAGCTCCAAATTTATCAAGACGACTCATCTTCATTCCCATATATCTAAGATTTTCCGCAGTCACCAATGCTTGCTGAAAATGCTGAACCCTTCCTGCAAAATTTACAAATGTACCTTCAACCTCTGCAAAAGTAGAGCATGGAAGCACAATATCTGCCTTAGCTGTTAATTTATTATTATTCTTACCATGGACTATCAATACATTCAAATTATCCATTTCATCAATTAATTCAGGATAATCCTCCAAGTCATCATCCATAATATATAACAGCTTGATATTTCCGAATTTAATTTTTTCAATTAACTGCTCTTTGCCTATCCCCTTCATTGCTGGCTGAACCCCTACTTCTAAAGCACCTTTTGAGTTAGGTGTCTTATCATTCTGTTTCAGAAAATCATCACCGAAATTGCTGTCTTCATGTCTTAAAAAATCAATATTACTTGTCCCTACTAATGATTTGGCAAACTTCTGCAACAAATAATTATCTTCATTCGTTGCGAAAGCCGAACCCAAAAACATTATTTCATTTGGTTTAAAAGTTTTTAAAATATCTGCAACCTTTTGTACTGCCTCATCCCATGATATTTTTTCTTTCTCACCATTATTAACCTTAATTTCAGGTTCAGTTATTCTATTCAAATTTACATTCTTATACTGAGTTAACCTTCCGTAATCACAAAGCCAGTATTTGTTCACATAAGGATTTGAGCGTGGTTCAAGTCGCAATATTTCATTATTCCTCACTCCGATTTTCATATTACAACCTCTCGCACAACCAGGACATATTGAATCATTGAAACTCATATCCCACACCCTGGATTTAAAACGAAAATCCCTGCTTGTTAACGCTCCTACTGGACATATCTCAATCACATTCATTGAATAAGGATTATTAAACCTCTCTCCTTTGGCTACTTCAATCGTTACATGGTCTCCCCTTTGAACAAATGTTAAAACATCTTGATGTGCTACCTCCTGAGCATAACGAATACAACGGGAACATTTGATACATCTTTCAGCATCATACATCACGTTATCTCCCCACTCCTGCCTTTTTAATCCCGCATTCTTTTCATCAATAAACCTACTGTATCCTCTTGAATGCCTGTAAGCATACTCCTGTAGCTTGCACTCACCTGCTTCGTCGCAAATCGGACAATCTAAAGGATGATTAATAAGTAAAAATTCCATAACGGCTTCTCTTGCCTGTAACACTTTCGGAGATGCAGTCTTTATATGCATTCCGTCACTTACCACTGTGGCGCATGCTATCTGTAATTTCGGAAAATATGAAATGACAGGATTCCCGTCACCATCAATTTCTGTGCTACCATCAGCCAAACGTTTTGGCAAACCAATTTCTACAAGACACATCCTGCAATTCCCCGAAACACTCAATTCAGGATGCCAGCAAAAATGTGCTATTTCAATACCATTCTCATAAGCCGCTTCAATCACGGTTTTCCCATTTGAGGTTTCTATCCTTTTACCATCAATTACTATATGAGGCATATTTTCTTCTTCTCCTTATCCTTATTCAGCATTATATTATAAATTATAGCTTATTAAACTTACAATTTACAAATATTTCTCAAAAAATTAAAAAAACAAAAGTTAATATTTATTAACTTTTTGCTTTTGAGACTCTTTTTTACCTTTAAAAAAATAAATAAAACATTTAAAATGAAATATATCCATAACTTAACAATAATTCATTTTTTTATTTCCATTTTATATTATTAAATTTAAGTTTGAATTATGTGATATTTTGATACTGATTATGACAGAAAAAACTACACCCTTAATGAAACAGTACGGGCAAATCAAAAACAAATTTCCCGACACTATCCTTTTATTCAGATTAGGTGATTTTTTCGAAACTTTTAACGATGATGCCATAATCACTTCTAAGGTTTGCGGAATAACATTAACTAAAAGAAATAATGGTGCCGCTGGTGATTGCCCTTTAGCAGGATTCCCTCATCATCAGCTTGATGCATATCTGCCTAAACTTGTTAAAGCAGGTTACAGAGTAGCTGTCTGTGACCAACTCGAAGACCCTAAAGCTTCCCATGGTATTGTCCGAAGAGGAATCACAGAAGTAGTTACTCCTGGTGTTGCTTTGTACGACAAACTTCTCGATACTAAAAGAAATAATTTTGTAGCCTCAGTCGTTTTGAAATCAGAAAAAAGTTTAACCAGTGCAGGTCTTGCATTTTTAGATATTTCAACAGCTGAATTCTTTGTCTGCGAATTGAATATTTCTAAATTAATAGAAACTCTGGAAACAATCATCCCAAGCGAAATTATCATAAGCAAAAACCAAAAAAACGATTTGCTTCCATTACTCGAAAAATTATCTTTCAAACCTTTAATCACAAAGCTTGAACCATGGATATTTGAAATCGAATTTAGCAGGGACACACTTCTATCGCACTTTAAGACTAAAGGTCTCAAAGGATTTGGTATCGAAAACTTTTCTGTTGGTCTTTCTTCTGCAGGTGCCGTTTTGCATTACATCAACGAAACACAGGCAGGTCAGACAGCACACCTTAAAAGCATCTCAATCTATCAGTTTTCCGATTACATGATACTTGACTTTGCAACAAAAAGAAATCTCGAAATCACTTTTTCTATGTCTGATAGCTCAAAAGAAGGTACTTTAATTTCTATTCTCGATAAAACTCAAACACCTATGGGTGGACGTCTTTTCAAGCAATGGCTCATCCATCCCCTGATTAATCTGAAACCTATCAATTCAAGATTAGCCATTGTTCAGTCTCTTGTTGACAATAACTCTCTGCTTATATCATTAAGGCAAGAACTTTCGGAAACAGGAGACCTCGAAAGATTGATTTCAAAAGTTTGCACAAACAGGGCTAATCCCAGAGATGTTGTATCTCTTAAACTTAGTCTCAGAAAAATCCCTGCAATTATCAATATTTTGAAAAATATTTCTGAAACAGAAGATAACGTAATTAAAGACTCAGTAAATACCCTGATTTCTAAACTTGAACCAATGGATGAACTCGTCGAAATAATTGAAAAAACCCTTATAGATGAACCATCTGTCCAATTCGGTTTAGGAAATATCTTTCGTACAGGATATTCTCCTGAACTCGATTCTTATATTGATGCAAAATACTCAGGCAAAAACTGGGTCGCTAAATTCCAGGAAGAAGAACGTGAACGCTCAGGCATCAGCTCCCTCAAAGTCAGCTTTAACTCTGTCTTCGGCTACTACATCGAAATAACAAAAGTACATAATCACAAAATACCTGAGAATTATACAAGAAAACAAACATTAACAAATGCTGAACGATACATTACACCTGAATTGAAAGAAATCGAAGATAAAATATTAAATGCCGAAGCAAAAATTGTCGAAATAGAATCAAACATATTCTCAGACCTAAGATTCAAAATTGCTGAATTTACAGAAACTATTCAAAAAAACGCTGTTTCAATTGCTGCCATTGACTGCCTGCAAAGTTTTGCTCAATGCGCTATTGAATATAATTACTGCAAACCTGAAATTGATGAGTCTAAGAATATCGAAATTATCGAAGGAAGACATCCTGTGGTCGAAAGACTTCTTCCCCTCGGAGAAAACTTTACTCCTAATAATACAAAACTGACATCTGACAAAGAACAAATTCACATTTTAACTGGTCCGAATATGTCAGGAAAATCCTGCTATCTCAGGCAAGTTGGTTTAATCATATTACTCGGACAAATTGGCTCATTCGTACCTGCAAAAAAAGCAAAATACGGAATCATTGACAGAATTTTTACAAGAGTAGGGGCTCAAGACAATATAAGCTCAGGAGAAAGTACTTTCTTGGTAGAAATGCAGGAAGCCGCCAATATTATGAATAATGCTACAGATAGAAGTCTTATCCTTCTTGACGAGGTAGGTCGCGGTACCGCTACATACGACGGTATCTCTATTGCCTGGGCTATTACAGAATTTATCCATAACGTAATCGGGGCTAAAACACTTTTCGCTACTCATTACCATGAACTTAATGACTTAGCACAAAGATTCGAAAAAATTACAAATTATAAAGTTGAAGTAATCGAAGCAGGTGAAACAATAATATTCACCCATAAAGTACTGCCCGGTGCAAGTGACCACTCTTTCGGTATTCATGTTGCACAAATGGCAGGAATGCCACAAGAAATAACCGACAGAGCAAATGTAATAATGCGCTCCTTCGAATCCGGTGATAACAAAACAAAACCTTCAACAAAAAATATCAAAACAGAATCAAGGCAAAGATACGTCCCCGAACAAATGTCAATTTTTGAATTCAGAGATGATGCTTTGAGAGAACAAATATTAAACATTGATTTGAACAACATCACACCTTTAGATGCCTTAAAAATCTTGGGTGAAATGCAAAAGAAAGCTCAAAAAGAAAAAAAATGAAATCAATTTTATTCTGAAATAATTAATTATAATCTCATACTATGGATGATATAAAAATAGACAGGATAATCAGAAGCAAAAGAAGAACATTCTCAATCGAGATTAATCCAAAAGGACTGCTCACCATCAGGGCTCCGCTAAGAGCAAGTAATGGTGAAATCAAAAATATCATTAAAGATAAATATGATTGGATTAAAAAGAAAAAGAAAGAAATCTCAAAAAAAATGGCTCAAAAGAAAAAAAGGCATTATGTAAACGGTGAAAAATTTGAATGCCTTGGCAAAGAATACACTTTAATCCTTAAAGACAATCATAAATTCGCTTTCTCTACCTCACAGGATAAATTGATTTTAAACTCTAACTATCAAAAAGTAGCTCGCAATCTCTTGATTTACTGGTACAAAAACCAGGCATTGAAATATATCACCAGAAGAGCTTCTCACTTTGCCGAAATAATGAATACGAACTTCAATAGAATTAACATTACCGGTGCTAACACCCGCTGGGGTAGCTGCAGTAACAACAAAAATCTCAACTTCTCATGGAAACTGATATTAGCACCAAAACAAATTGTAGATTATGTTATTGTTCATGAACTGTCTCACCTTTTTGAAATGAGCCATTCCAAAAAATTCTGGAATAGAGTAGCTCAAGTTCTCCCCAATTACATGATTTACGAAACCTGGCTAAAAGAAAATGGTCATCTTCTGGATTTATAAAATAAATTCTTTCTTTTTCGTCTTTTAATTTCTTTAAAACATTATATTTTATAATTATGAACTTTCAGAAAGATTTATATAAAAAGTTTATAGAAAAAGATTTGCCCCTTAACGACCAACTGGCGGCGGCAAGGTCTATTCTTGCAAACGAAAGAACTTATCTCTCATACCAAAGGACAGCTATCACATTATTCATTGCTGGACTTTCATTCGTAAAATTCTTTGATACTAAATGGATAATCATCATCGGCTGGATTTTTATGCCTGCCGCATTAATTACAATTTTTCTCGGTACCGTGAGATATATTAGGATGAGAGATTTAATCCGCAATATTGAGCATGATTCCTACATCTGTCAGGAACATCAGCACGATGAATCATAATCCTTTAATTTTTATAATATAATTTTCAATCTCATTCTTGAATTCGGCAAGCTCTGATTTCCTCCAAACAAATTCATAAGTCCAATCTGAGTCTTCTGCTCCTGGATGTGCCATTTTTGTGAAAAGTAAGACAGCTTTATAACTCTCTTTTAAAGGTTGCAAAAGCATCATTAAGTATGCATAAACCTTCATCTGAAATTCATAGTGCTTTGCTAAATCTTTAATTTCATCTTTACTTGTTATATAATTGCTTTTCCAGTCCCAAATCTCAAAAATACCTTCATTATCAAATAATAAATCAATCTTTGCATTTAAAAAGTCATTTAAAACTGGAATATTATACTCAGCTTCATGCTTGGAACTTAATATGCTTTCTATTTTATTATTGAATAATTTTGTTCTTATAACATTCGATATTTCAACAGTTACTTTCTCCTTAAATGTTTCATCAATCTCTTTCCCGATTATAACTGATACTTCATCAAAAAGCACCTGTAATTTTTCCTTATCAATAGTTCCGTTAACAAACCATTTATTAATATTTTCCATCAAATAATGTATAATTGTACCTTCTTCCATTCCGGATATTTTCTCCCGAATTTCATTTCCTTCCTCATTTTCAATTACTTTCAGACCGCCTGTCAAATCATCTCTGAATCCCAATACATAACGACCATAATATGCATCAATATCATCTCGAAATTTCATAATTCTCGAAGCAGAAAATACTTCATTTGTCACCTCAGAATTTATTTCTCCTAATAAAATTGCAGGCATCATCATCTGCTTTGATTTCTGATTAGAATTATTCAACTCTAAACTAATATCCCTAATAACATCAATTTCAAATCCTAATTCATAAGAATTCGAAATCCCTTCGCTATAAGTTTGCAAAATATCAGTTTGTAATATCTTATCTGTATTCAATAATGCTGGCTCTAAATTCATCCCCTGCAATATCAAATTAAACAATGAAGTATTTTTTTTCTTATCATTTAAATTAGCTGTTATAATTAAATGCTCCTTTGCCCTTGTTAAAGCAACATAAAGCAGTCTCTTCAATTCAGCTTTCTCTTTATTCGTATTCTTGATTTCAGCTAATTTTAATAACGGAGTTTCCTTAGTCTCAAACACGTTTATCTGATTATTATATACCGGAAACTTAAGCATCAGTCCAAGTTTCTCATCAATGTATAATTCTTCCTTAAAATTATTACTCGAATTTGAATTAAACAATGCAACGACAGGAAATTCCAGACCTTTTGCCGCATGTATAGTCAACACATTTACTGCATTATCATCTGTTATAAAAACTGCTTCACTTTCATTGACATCTTCGCTGGATACCAAATTTATTTCTTCTACAAAATCGAATAAAGTCCTGAACCCAACTGCTTCAAAATCACTTGCATACTGTCTTAATTTCATCAGATTTGCAATTATTTGTGCTCTCCCGCTTGACTTTGCCGTACTACCATACCATCCACAAAGCTCTATAACCTGAGAAATAAGATGTGATATATTAAGACGTGAAGAATAATTCAGTAACTTCGTAATTATTCCAAAAACCCTTGCAATCCTCAGATTATTATTCGTTTCGTCCTCTGCAATATTTTTAAGTTTTTCATAATAAGTAGTCCCCTCCACTGAAGAAATCAATAGCAAATCAGCATCTTCTAAACCGAAATAAGGTGAACTCAATGCCGCTGTCAAAGACAAATCATCACCGGGATTATGCAAAAATTTCAGTATTGACATCATATCAATTATTTCCTGTGCTTGATAAAATCCCTTTCCTGAATGCAATACATAAGGAATATCATATTTCTGAAATGCTTGCGATAGCTCTCCGAACTTTGTAGTTGCCCTGCTCAGAATAGCTATATCCGAAAATTTATAATCAGTTGTTGCACACAAATTCTGAATATAAAGCACCAACTTCTCTGCTTCAGATATTTTATTTTCTTTATCTTCTTTTTTTTCCTTGTCACAAATAATAAATTTCACTGAACCAAATTCCTGACTATTTATTATTTTATGACCATCTTCGAAAAACTTTTGCAATTCCTTTACTTTTTTCGAACAAATCAAATCAGAATACTCTACATCATATTCCGAATCCCTGTTGCTCATGACACTACGACATACAATATTTGTAAATGCTGTAATTACCGGTAAATGCCTGAATGATACTGTCAAACCTAACTCACCATAAGATTGATTGTCATTTTCTGCAACAAAACTTTCTTCACCTGACCTGATATTTCTTGCAAGTTTATTATTCTGTATCAGCATTCTATTATATTTCTTTATATCTTCAGTTGCTTTTCTAAAAACCCTCACATCAGCATTACGAAAGCCATAAATGCTCTGCTTTGGGTCACCGACGATAAACAAATTCAAATGAGTTTTCATAGTAGCATCGTTTAACTCAGGAAACAGTGATTTAATTATATCATATTGTATATCGTTTGTATCCTGAAATTCATCTACCATAATATATCGGAATCTTTTGGCTACTTTCATTGAAACTTCCTTGTTCTCCAGCATTTTTTTTGTTTTTACCAAAATATCATCAAAATCCAAAGCCGATAATTCCTGTTTCTCCTTCTCCAGAAATTCGTTTACTATTAACGCCAAATCAAAAATAAACTTCCCGTAATTTATCATCTCATTTTGCAGATTAATATTATCAAAACTCTTCAGTATTTCTAAAAGTTCAGAAAATCTTTCAAGCTTTTCACAATATAAATCCAAATCATCACCAAGGATTTTTTTAAAAGTTGTTTTATTCAAGAACATATTTACAGTTAAAATCTTTTGCTCTTGCAATCTATCTAAAATACTCTCCAATTTCTCATCAAAAATATCAGCGGCTTTAAGACTCTCTAAATCAGATTGGTTCAATAATTCTTCGATGGTATCCAGATAATCTAAGAGATGATTAATTGTAACTTTATTTTCACCAGATAATTCCGATTCAATTAATCCTTCAAAAACTTCAATTGCATTTTTTAAAACTTCCAGATAATTTTCCTTCAAATAACTAAAAATTTCATCAAAAGCAATTCTGTTAATTTTTTCCTCATCAAAATCAAAATAAAGATTGTTTAGTTTCTCGAATAAATCCTTTTTATTTAAAATTTTTCTCAACATCTCTTCAATTTTCTTCTTACTAAATGCAGTAATAAGATTTTTAAGCATTAATGTATTTGAATCATCAGCTAAAAGATAATCCGTAAAAATCTCATTAATTGAATCCCTTTCAAGTTTTATCTTCTCAGCACCACCTAAATCAATAAAATTTGGTGAAACCCCTGATTCAACCGGAAAATCTCTTATTAAAGAAGAACAAAAACTATGTATCGTCGAAATATGGGCAGAATTCAGTCTCTCCCGAATTCTCAGCAATAACGAATGCAAATCCCGCTGACCAATATTACTTTGGAGCATTTCTTCTATGGCATTTACTACCTTGGAAAATATCTCGGAGGCGGCTTTTCTCGTAAATGTAATAGCCACCAGTTCCCTTGGTTCAACTTTAAGCGTCTCATCCAAAAGAATTGAAATCAATCTTTGCTGTAAAACAGTCGTTTTACCAGAACCTGCATTAGCATTTACCGACAAATTCCTGTCAATGCTCTTCGCCAGACCTTGTTCTTTAGTCGCTGTGAATTTTTCTGCCATCTTTACTCCTTATAAATCATTTACAAAAGTAATAATTAATTAGTAATTCTGAAAATTAAACTTCTTAAGAAGATTTTAACAAACTTTTTATAGATTTTCATTA
>RCNQ01000207.1 GCA_003731675.1 Bacteroidetes/Chlorobi group bacterium ChocPot_Mid | reverse complement strand
CGGACAAGATATATTTCCTTCCTGTTACTCCCTATTTTGTTGAGCAGGTAATAAAGAAGGAAAAGCCGCAAGGAATTTTACTTTCATTCGGTGGTCAAACAGCTCTTAATTGTGGAATTAAACTTTTTGAACAAGGAATTTTTGAGAAGTATGAACTGAAAGTGCTCGGCACGCCAATCCGTGCAATAATGGACACCGAAGACCGCGAACTGTTTGTGAAAAAACTCGCTGAAATCAATGTGCTTACACCAAAAAGCATTGCTGTAACAAATCTGGAAGATGCAAAGAAAGCCGCCGCTGAATTGAATTATCCAATAATCATCCGTGCCGCTTATGCACTTGGTGGTTTGGGAAGTGGCTTTTGCACAAACGAGACAGAACTTGAAAAACTTGCTACTAAAGCTCTTGCTTACTCTCCGCAAATTTTGGTTGAAGAGTCTTTGAAGGGCTGGAAGGAAATCGAGTATGAAGTAGTTCGTGATTGCTACGACAATTGCATAACGGTTTGCAATATGGAAAACTTTGACCCGCTGGGAATACATACTGGTGAAAGTATTGTTGTTGCACCTTCACAAACTCTTTCGAATAGTGAGTATCATAAATTAAGAAGTCTGTCTATTAAGATAATACGACATATCGGGATTGTTGGTGAGTGTAATGTACAATTTGCATTAGACCCAAAATCAGAAGATTACAGAGTCATTGAGGTCAATGCACGTCTTTCGAGGTCATCTGCACTTGCATCGAAAGCAACAGGTTACCCGCTTGCTTTTGTTGCGGCAAAACTTGCATTGAACTACGGTTTGCACGAGTTGAAAAATTCAATAACAAAGACTACATCAACTTTCTTTGAACCTGCACTTGATTACATAGTCTGCAAAATTCCAAGGTGGGATTTGAATAAATTCAAAGGTGTATCGAGACACATTGGCAGCAGTATGAAAAGTGTAGGTGAAGTTATGGCAATCGGCAGAACTTTTGAGGAGGCATTGCAAAAGGGTTTGCGTATGATTGGTCAGGGAATGCACGGACTTGTGGGAAACAAAGACCTTGTGATCGAAGATTATCACGAGGAACTTTCCGAACCGACTGATATGAGAATCTTCGTAATTGCAATGGCTTTAAATAACAACTATTCAATCGAAGAAATACACAAGCTAACGGGCATTGATAAATGGTTTCTCGTTAAGCTCGAAAATATTTTCGAAATGCGAAAAATTTTATTGTCATACAATACACTTGAAGAATTACCGAATGAATTGCTGATTAAGGCGAAAAAGCTGGGTTTCTCGGACTTCCAGATTGCAAGATTTATTTTCAAAGATGAAGATGCAAAAATTGATGAAAGCTTGCTTAAAGTCAGGCACCATCGCTTAAAGCAGAACATTAAACCGGTAGTGAAACAAATTGATACTCTTGCGGCTGAATATCCTGCTCAGACGAATTATCTTTATATGACATACTCCGGTGAAGAGAATGATTATATTCCTGATAAAAATAAAAAGTCTGTTATCGTACTTGGTTCAGGTGCTTACAGAATCGGCAGTAGTGTGGAATTCGACTGGTGCAGTGTAAATGCAATAATGGCACTGAGGAAACAGGGCATTGAATCAATAATGATAAATTATAATCCTGAAACAGTCAGCACAGATTACGATATTTGCGATAAGCTGTACTTCGACGAACTCACTTTCGAAAGGGTGATGGATATAATCGAATTTGAATCTCCTTATGGTGTGATAGTCTCTATGGGCGGGCAGATACCAAACAACCTTGCAATGCGTCTCAAAGGGCAAAAAATCAACATACTGGGAACTTCACCCGAATCAATTGACAATGCAGAAGACCGTCACAAATTTTCAGCTTTACTCGACAAGCTCGAAATAGAACAACCTGAATGGATTGAATCAACAAGCATAGAAGAAGTACACGATTTTGCAAAAAAAGTTGGCTATCCTTTGCTGATAAGACCTTCCTATGTGCTTTCAGGTTCTGCAATGAATGTTGTTTCGAACGAAGGAGAACTTGACAAATTTTTACGGCTTGCCGCAAATGTTTCGAAGAGATATCCTGTGGTAGTAACAAAGTTTTTTGAGGATACAAAGGAAATAGAGATGGATGCAGTTGCGAAAAACGGGGAAATCATTGCCTATGCGATATCCGAACACGTTGAGTTTGCAGGTGTGCATTCAGGTGATGCTACAATGCTTTTTCCTCCGCAAAAAATTTATGTGGAAACAACAAGAAAAATCAAGAAGACAACAGGTAAAATTGCCAAGGCACTTAATATAACAGGTCCCTTTAACATTCAATACCTTGCAAAAGACAATGACATTAAAGTAATCGAGTGCAATCTCCGTGCATCGAGAAGCTTTCCATTTGTATCAAAAGTACTGAAGACGAATTTAATTGAAATGGCGACAAATGCCATGCTTGATGTGAAAATAGAAAAGCCCGACAAGTCGCTTTTCGATTTGGATTACATCGGAGTGAAAGCACCACAATTTTCATTCTCAAGATTGCACAAAGCAGACCCTGTACTCGGAGTAGAGATGGCTTCGACAGGTGAAGTAGGATGTCTTGGAGAAAATTATTACGAAGCAATATTGTCTGCGATGCTCTCAGTCGGTTATACAATACCAAAGAAGAACATACTAATATCATCAGGAGCAATACGTTCGAAAGTAGAGTTGGTAAAATCAGCTCAGATGCTTGTGGAGAACGGATATCAGCTGTATTCTACTCTCGGCACTTATGAATTTTTGAAGAATGCCGGTGTAAAAACCACACTTGTCCTCAGACCTGACGAAAACTACAAACCCGATGTGATTGATATGATACGTGAGAAGAAATTCGATTTAATCATCAACATATCGAAAGACCTGAGTGAGCGTGAATTGGACAGGGACTACCAGATAAGGCGCAATGCAGTGGATTATAACATACCATTGCTGACAAATGCACGTCTTGCAAGTGCATTCATCTATGCTTTCTGTAAGATGAAAATGGAGGATATCGCAATTAAAAGCTGGAACGAGATGTAAATAAAAGGATATTTGATAATAAAAAAAGAGCTTCCGAAAAAGCTCCTTTTTTTGCTGACCCGCCAGGGCTCGAACCTGGACTCTTCTGATCCAGAGTCAGACGTGTTGCCAGTTACACCACGGGTCAATTTCAATTAGGAATTACGAATTACGAATTACGAATTACGAATTACGAATTACGAATTACGAATTACGAATAATTTCTTAATTCCTTTTCAATTTTTTTCTATTTTCAATCACCGTGGATCCGATGAGAGTCGAACTCACGGCCTCAGCAATGCGAATGCTGCGCTCTCCCAACTGAGCTACGGACCCAATGAGAAATACAAAATTAAATAACTTTTTTGCATTGAGCAAATAAATTTAAAATTATTTTATTGTTTTGTCAATATATCTTCATTATTACTAAGATATTAGACAATTTTTAAAGATATTAAAAATTTTTTCTTATAAATAAATGGAATAAATAAAAATTGTTTTGTTATGAAACTTTATTATATTTGTGATATAAAAATATGGGAGGTTATATGCTAACAGCAACAAAAATTGAAGAAATAATGACCAAAAACGTATTCACAATCAATCTTGATGACACAGTACACAATGCAGATGAATTAATGAAGAGGGAAAAGCTTCGTTTTTTGCCTGTGCTTGATGGAAAAAAGCTAATAGGATTGATTACTGAACGGACGATAATGGAATTTACGCTCCGTAATCTTTATGATTTCGATGATGAATATGGAGAGGAAGGACATAATAAAATCACTGACTTTAAGACAATAATGGAGAAAAATGTAATTGTGATTTATCCTGAGGACAGTGTCAGGAAAGCAGTAGAAAAAATGGCAAAGAAAAAGGTGGATTGTCTGCCTGTTGTTGACTGGAAAAACAATCTGGTGGGCATTGTTACTTCGACTGATATTTATTTGTTTATACTAAATAAAATGCTTTAGTTGATTTTTTTCCGGAAATTTTTTTATTAAATCTGAAATAAAGATATGCAGTAAACTTTTAGTTAGAGCAAAAGCAAGTTGAATTATTCGTTTTTATAAAATCATATATAACAAATATTTATAAGAAAGGAGCGGAGTTATTTGATATATTCTTTTATGTGCGTTATAGTCCGTTTTTTATTTAGTCAAGTGTCTGATTCAAAAAATTTTTTAAAATTTTTTTTGGAAAAATGAAAAATTTTCTTAATTTGCATTAAGGAAATTTTTCATAATGAACTCTAGGTGGGATGTGCGTCAAGCCATCCCGCTTTTTTTTTTAAAAAATTTTAAAAAAATATTTGCATTGTATTCGAAGAATTAATATTTTTGCGAAGCGAGAAGAAATATTTTTTCATATTGGACCGAACGGGTAAGGGCTAAAAGACCTTACCCGATTTTATTTTTATAATCAGAAATTAGCATCAATCTGGTTTTTCATTAGGTCTTCGATAGTTTCTCTTTCTCTGATGAGGTAGTCTTTGCCGTTGTGAATCATTACTTCTGCAGGGCGAAAGCGTGAGTTGTAGTTGGAAGCCATTGCGTAGCAGTAAGCACCTGCATTTTTGAAACCAAGAATATCTCCTTCTGAGATTTCCGAAATTTTCCTGTTGTAGCCGAATGTATCTGTCTCGCAGATATATCCTACAACTGAATAAATTCTTGGCTTTGCATTGGGCTTCGATACATTGAATATATGGTGGTAGGCATCGTAGAACATTGGTCTTATCAAGTGATTCATACCAGAGTCCACTCCTGCAAATATTGTCGAGGTTGTCTGCTTAACGACATTGACTGTAACGAAAAAATAACCTGCTTCGCTAACGAGATATTTTCCTGGTTCGAACATCAGGGTAATTTCTTTGCCGAGTTCAGAAGTAAATTCATTAAATCGTGAAGAAATTTTTTGTCCGAGTTCTTCTATATCAGTTTCGATGTCATCAGGTTTGTAAGGCACCTTGAAACCACTTCCGAAGTCAATGTATTTTACTTCGGGGAACTTTTTTGCAACTTCGAAAAGCATTTCTGCACCCTGAAGGAAAACATCAACATCAAGTATATCAGAGCCGGTATGCATGTGGATGCCTTCGACAACAATGTTGTGTGTCTTGACAATTCGCTCTACAAGTGGTATCTGGTGAATAGAAATGCCGAATTTGGAATCTATATGACCTACAGAGATTTTTGAATGTGAGCCAGCCATGATATGGGGATTAATCCTAATGCAGACAGGCACTTTATTGCCATATTCATGACCGAACTGGTCTAAAATTGAAATGTTGTCAATATTAACTTTGACGGATTCTTTCACAGCAAGAGCAATTTCTTCGAAAGAAACACAGTTTGGTGTGTAGATTATATCCTGAGGATTAAATCCGGCAATAAGCCCTTGCCATACTTCCTGAATGGAAACACAGTCAAGACCTGAACCAAGATTTTTGAACAACCTGAGAATATTTTTATTTGTTAATGCTTTGCAGGCATAATTGATTTTCACTTTAGGGCAAGTAAAGGCGCTGAACATTTTGTTGTATTGTTCAATCATTTTTGATGTATCGTAAACATAGAGCGGAGTTCTGTATTTTTCGCACAAATCGAGAACTTTCAGACCGTCAATGTAGTAATTTTCATTTATCAGTTCCATTGTTTAACCTGTTAATACTTAAAAAGAATGAAAAAAAGCACGCAAATTTAATGATTTTTTTGCAACAAAATGCGATAATTCTTAAAAAAGTTGTATGAAATTGTAAATATTTTTTTAAATTAAAAGTTTATAAGATGAAAAAATTAAAGAATATAAAGGAGTTTTGAAAATGAAAAATACAGTATTGGTTTTAATATCATTTTTCTTTGTTCTGACATTGACTAAAGCTGATGAAAAAGGATACCTGCAATCAGCATACGACGCAATGCAAGCAGGAGAATATGCATCGGCAGTAGTTTTTTACGAGAAAGCGATTCAATCGAAAGATGATTATGCACCTGCATGGTATGGGCGTGGTCTTGCTTATGCTCATTTAGGAAAAATCAAGGAATCAATCAATGATTTTTCAAAAGCTGTATATCTTGATGGCAATATGGCTGATGCGCATTACGCTCTTGGTCTGAGCTATATTCAGGACGGCAATTACACTTCTGCAATTTCATGTTTCGATAAGGCAATCGAACTTGACAATACAAAATCGGATTATTATTACGCAAGAGGAAATTCATATAAATTGAATAAGCAGTACGATAAGGCATTGGTGGATTTTTCCAAGGCGATTGATTTAGACCCGAACAACGGACTGCCCTATTATGCTCGCGGG
>RCNQ01000206.1 GCA_003731675.1 Bacteroidetes/Chlorobi group bacterium ChocPot_Mid | reverse complement strand
TTAAAGCTGACTGAAGTATATCAATAGCTGTTTCATACTTACCTAAGAAATAGTAACTTCTTGCCATAGCATATTCGATGGAAGCTGAACTATCGTATTTCAGTGCTTCCTGAAATTCAAGAATGGATTCTGCATAACGATATGTTTGTTGCAATCTTGAACCTTCGATGACAGAGAAAACTGCTAAATCTTTTATGTAGTTTGTGTCGAGAGTGATGCCTCCTTTATAATCTTCGAGTACTAAGTCATAGAATCTCTTTTTGTACTCTTGTTTCGATGTTGAACAAGCAAAAAATGTTGTTAAAAGTATCAGTATAAGAACTTTTGTTAACCAATTATATTTAATAATAATCATTGTGCTTTTAATCAAAGTTTTTAATTTTTTTCAATAAGACTTAAAACAAGTTAATTTAGTTTTTTTATTAATTCAGGAATTTTTGCCCAGTCATCAGTTTCAAAGTCAGCGATGGTATTTTCAGGATTTTCTTTTACAAGGAATCTGCTGGAATCGCCGATAAATCTTATGGCTTTCATACCAATTGACTTGGCACCAAGAATATCTGTGTTTTCAATATCACCGATATGCAATCCTTCGTGGGGTTGGGCATCCAATTCATCGAGAACTTTTTGAAATGCTTCTTTCCTTGGTTTGGCAACTCTTGTTTCGTCACTGAAACTGAAGGCATCGAAGTATTGAATAATTGATTCTTTTTCCAACAATTTTCTCAAGACATTGCCACCAGAAAATCCAGTGTCAGAGACTATTGCAAGGCGATAGTTGTCCTTTAAGTTTTCTAATGCTTGCCTAACTCCATTAACTAATTTTGGAGGATGGATTAAAACAGAATTCGCAAATGCATCAGCAATAAATTGAATTGAATCTTTGCTTTCCGGTAAACGGAGTTTTTCCCAGAAAAATTTGACTAATTCGATTGATGAAGGGGTTCTTTGTTCGCTCATCCATACTTGATTGAAGTATTCCCATGAAGATTTCATTGCTGTATCCAGTTCATCTTGCTTAATAAAACAACCAAGTTTATCGGTTTCCTCGACCAAGGTTTTTAATCTGTATTTGTTTCTTTCTATTCCTGAACTTGAATCGAAAATGGTATTCCAAAAATCAACTGTAATAATTTTTAAACTCATAATTTTTTCCTTGTTTTTGGCAATAAGAAGAATTTGAGTGATTAGTATTTTATTTTTATAAAATTATTCTTTAATACAGCGTACAGATAAACCGGCATTGGGACCATAGTCAAGAAGATGAATGTAAGAACCTTGATAATGTAGAAATCTGTGCCAAGTATTGTTTGTGTCTTTGCCCGTAAAAGCCCACCAATAGCCATAATAGCCAGTACCAAAGAACATACCATCTGGAAAGCGGTATCCTCCGGGTAGAGCAGTAAAGCCACTTATGTTGGTTGCTCCGACGTTAGGTGCAAACCAAAGACCATTTCCCTGTTCGACTGTACCGGTAGATTTCAAAGCACCACCAGCTTTAGATGAGTCACCCAGATATTCTTCTAATGTTTCCCAATCCTTTTCGTTTGGGATTTTCCAACCCTTTGGAGCAAGACCTCTTGTGTCTTCCACAGCATATTGATTATAAAGTTTTCCATAGATTTTACCTAAAAGAGGGTCATTATTATAATAACACCATGCTGGAGATTTAATGCTTGACCATTCTACTGAATCTGAAACCTGTGGTATTATATCACCATTTCGGAAATGTTCAATATCGAGATTTTTTAACATCCAGATTTGAGTTCCAATTTTGACATAGGGAATTTCATTTTTACTTGTTTTTTCATCAATTTGTTCGTTGCAAGCGAGCAAAAATGAAATTGAAAGTATGAAGAGGTATTTCATATTTAGTCCTGAAAATTAATTTTTTACAAAGTTATAAATAAAATTGAATTCTTTTTTTTATTTTTTTTTGCTGAAAACGTGGGAAATAATTAAATCTATGTTAAATAGTTGTGAAAATAAAGTAATATATTATAGAATTAATCAATGGAATTGTGATTTTTCTTGAATTTTACAGGAATTTTTGGGACATTCATCGCAATAATTTTGCAGTTTATAGCAGGATTTAAACCGTTTGTATATTTTTCACTATAATATATATATTTTTCTGAGACGATTTGACTGTTTTTGTGTCTTTGTTATTAGCCATAATAGCGAATTTATAAAACAATTTAAGTTGAACAGATATTATTGGAAATATTGATAGTTAAGATAAATACAGCAAGAGACGTTCTTTGAAAAAGTGAGGTCGAGCGAAAGCTAAATAATGATATATTATGTTTTCTTTTCACATTTTATGAAAGATTTTGCTCAGTTTGAAAGTTTTTATTAATTTGTAATTTGTTTTTTAAATAATATTAATATTGTTATAAGATTAATTGGTAAAGAAAAATGCAGATTGAAAACGCAAGGATTTTAATATTAGGTGGCTGGGGTTTAGTCGGCTCAGCAATATGTCACAAATTAATGGAACATAACCCGAAGCAGATTGTTATTTCATCACTTCGTAAAGAAGAGGCAGAAGATGCTTGTCAGCAATTAAGAAATGAATATCCGAATATACCACAGAATATGTTTGTTCCTGTCTGGGGCAATATATTCACAAGGGTAGAATGGAAAGACAAAAACTGGGATGAAGTTTTGAGTGAAAAAAATTCCCGCAAAGGTGCAGTAAAAGATATTTTTGACCAGCTTAATGATGATATTTTAAATCAATCAGCTCTTTATCGTTTTGTGGTAGATAATCAACCGGATATTGTGATTGATTGTATCAATACGGCAACAGCAATAGCATATCAGAATGTTTATCAGACTACGAGCGTAGTTAGCAATGAGATTGATACTGATAATCTTAAATCTGAAGATGTAGAGAAGATGATGGTAAGTATGTATATTCCACAACTTATCAGGCATATTCAAATTTTACAGAAAGCATTGATTGCAGGGAAATCCAAGCTATATCTGAAAGTAGGTACAGCGGGAACTGGTGGTATGGGTTTGAATATTCCATACACTCACAGTGAAGAGAGACCTTCCAGAGTGCTATTGGCAAAATCATCTGTTGCAGGAGCGCAATCTTTGTTGCTTTTCCTTATGGCAAGAACTCCTGAATGTCCGATAATCAAGGAAATCAAGCCCACAGCGGCAATAGCATGGAAGAAAATTGCCTATGATACAGTAATGAGAAAAGGGAAACCGATTCCTCTTTGCGATATGACTTTGAATGATGCTTACTCTGTCAATGGTCAGTTTGATTTCAATAAAATTGACAAAATCAAAGCGACTGGGGATAATTACAAATCTGTTTTCATTGATACTGGTGAAAATGGAATTTTCTCGAAAGGTGAATTTCAGGCAATCGGAGCTTTGAGACAAATGGAAATTATTACTCCTGAAGAAATTGCTGAATATGTGGTTTATGAATTGATGGCAGGAAATTCGGGGCATGATATTGTTCAGGGTCTTGATGCATTTACTTTGGGACCGACATACAGAGGAGGAATGCTTTATAACAGAGCTGTTGAGAAAATCAAAAAACTTGAAAAGGAAAATAATGTAGATAGTATTGCTTTCGAAATGCTTGGACCTCCGAGATTATCTAAGCTTTTATTCGAAGCTTATATTCTGAAAAGGATTGTTGGCGGAATGAAGAACCTGAATTCTTATTCGCCTGAGGAAATATCTGATAAAGCAAAGAAATTAATTGAATCAGATTCAAAATTGCGTTCAGAAATGCTTTCAATCGGCTTGGTTGTGTTGCTTCCTGACGGGAAGAATTATATTAAGGGATTTGATGTGAAAATCCCAGCAAAAACAGACAAACCAATTGACATTACACCTGAAAAAATTGAGGAGTGGTGTAAAGATGCTTGGGTTGATTTGAGACCAAAGAGTTTTGTTGAATGGAAAAGCAGAATAAATGAAATTATGTCTCAGGCAGAATCAATACCTGAGAATGAGACAAGCTCGAGATTTACTTATACAAAGGAATACTGGGATAATTTCGAGACATTCGATGAAGGAAAAATAGCCGGTTGGATTTTTGAGTATGAAGACAAAGGCTGGAGATGGAAAAGATAATTTTTGATAAAATAAATGTTTAATAATAAAATGTTTAAAATAATAAATACTAATTTGTTTAACCAATTTAAAGGAATCACAATGAAGAGATTCGTTTTACTTCTTACTATCATTGGCGTATGGTTTTTAGCTTACAACATGTACGCTGAAGACAGTAAGGAATACAAAGTTGAAGTGCTTAGGAAAAGTGCACTTGTGGACTTTGGCGGACAGGCACCGGGTACGAGTTATCCGATACCATTCGTTACCACAGGTGACCCTATTAACAATCCTAAAGCACAAGCGGCTGTATCTACCGGGTACTACTTCGTAAACAGTGGTGACAGAGCAGGCAAGCCATGGGCTCCTGATTATTCATTCATTGATACGACAGAGGACGCTTTGAACTGGAGAAGAGTTATTTCCGGTCCGAACCAAAATCCAGTATCCTGGTATCAAGACCCATCACGTAAAAATGACGGTTACAGATTTTTCCGTCACGCACAGTGGGGTACATCTGGTGTTTATGCTAACGACTCAGTTGACGACGTATTCGCTGGTCCAATTCCGATTGGATTTGAATTCGAATACGGCGGTTTGAAGTTCGATAGCTTCTACGTTTTATCTAACGGTGGAATTATGTTAGCTAACGCGAGGTATAAATATACCAATGACAACCCACCAGTCCGAAAAGTTGAAAGCAACAATTATGGGTCACCAAACTGCTACAATGTTTACAGTTATGACTGGTTTATCGTAGGTGGACGTACAGGTGACGGTACTGCTGATGCTACTGTTGACAATTTCGGTTGGAATATGGCAAGTCAGGTATCTCAACAAGCTTTCGTAACAGCCGCTCCACCAAATATTACAGTAAGTACGAGAAACTTACCAATCATAGCGCCTTTCTGGGGTGACGGTTATCTTTCTCAGTGGGATGCAATAAACGAGCAACCAAGAGACAGAGGTAAAGTTTATTTCTACAAAGACCCAACAGGTAACAAACTTGTTGTTTACTTTGTTAACTGGCAGTTAAAAGGTCCTATTACTATTGCTGGTTACACAGTATATACAATCGGGACTACAGGTTCAGCCAGCCAGTATAATGCAAATGCAATGGGACCTGCAAACGATGGATACATCTCGGCAAATTGCCAGATAGTATTAGACAGGACTGATAATACAGTTACTATTAACTATGAGAGGTTCCAGGGTAGAAAAGATTATGGTTTAGGTTTTTATCCTGCAAACCAACTTATCAGATTTAATACTTTTGGATGTATTTCCGGTATGGCAAGACATTTGAACTTCGACTCAAAACAGTTGAAAACAAATCCGAATTACACAGGAACAATTCCATGGGCGGCTGATTACAACCAGAATACTTATATGTGGTCAAAATACTTTACAAATGACCATACAGGATATCCTGACCCGACACAATCGGTTCGCTTCAAACAATGGAAGAATACATTAAGAGTAGTTGACCTTGCATTCAGAGTAAGAAAACAAGAACAAGGACAAACAGCTTATGAAGTACCAGTATTGACATCACAGGTTCAGGACTTTGAAATTTTGGCAGGTCACGAACAGGTTGGTCAGTTGCAACCAGTTGCAATCGTAGAAAACTTAACAAATGACATTCAAGGTCCGAATCAAAGGAACTATATGCCACAGGACTTGTCATTCCGTGTACGTTGTGCGATTATTAATCAAGCAACAAGAAGACCATTGTATAACAAATATGTCAAAGTTGATTACAATGCAGTAAAGAACAGAGCAGGCGAGGAAGCTTTTGAAAAGGTTATTTTGTCAGTTGTAAAATATACTGGCGGTAACTATGAAGCTGATACATTGAATGCGACATATTATAATCCTGACAGAACATTGAAGGCACCTTGGGACGGTGTACCTCCTTATGGTTTCGTACAGATATACTTCCCACCATTTGAGCCAAACGACTTGTTCAGGTCAAATATCGGTTTGATGAAAGCATATTTGATGCTTGACCCATCTGACCCGGCAACAGGTGAAAGTCTTGGTGACGAGTGGCCCTTTGATGATACATTGAATATCAGGTTCTGGGTTATGAGACACATTCCGAATGATGAACCATTCGTTGATGACGTAACAGAATTCCATGTTGTTCCTGATGATAACGGTTCTCCAGTTCCAATTCCGTCAGTATATAAATGGGTAAGTGTTGGAGCAACAGTTGTAACAGGTGAAACTGTATCAAGAAATCCACTTCCACCGAGAGGCGATTATCTTTGCAATAACAGTGAAGTATATCCTGGATTGAAGATATCATCACCAACAATTAAATTGCACAGACCACCGCCATCAGTTGTCGGTATCGGTGCATGGGGAGGTTACGAGATGCGTTCATTCCCAATTGACTTGCTAACAAAAACCGGTGCTGTTTTGACTCTTGCAATCCAAAGGTCAACCAACAGAGATGACTGGGAAAGAGGTTGGTCAGATGGTACTTTGATTGGTTGCGAACACAGAATAGTTGTATCAAACTGGTATAATGTCTATAATCCAAATTATGGATATTCAACAACAACAGAGCTTTGCGACCAGATACATGTTGAATTCAAGAAGCCGTCACTTAACTGGAGAGATGGTACTTTGATTACAAATATTGCAACAGATAACTGGAGAAAACATCAAAGAAGAAAAGGTGCTCCAGAAGAAACCAAAATGGCAGCATATACATTATTTGGTGGTGGTGGATATATGGTAGGATTCTTAGAGACAGACAAGGACTCAGCAATGGCTCCACCAGTTTACTCAGGACAGAGAACACCAAATGGTTTGAGATATGACTTCTATGATGATGGTATTGACTTTGAATATAAGAAAGTTTATGTTCCAATACCAGATACATTTATTACTGCTCCGAATGAAGGTGGAAAGCACTTCAGATTCAGAATTAGAGTATATGCAAGAAATAATCAATTATCACCGACAACAATAGCTGACGATGAAGACCCGTTCTATGTAGATAACATAAGAATACTTTATTCGACATCAGAAATTGTTGACGTTGAAATGAGTAAAATTGAAGCTGATTGGCCTTACACAATTACACCTGCAAGTCAGGCAACAGCTATTCCAATCAGAATGTCGATTAGCAATAACACAAGTAAACAAGCACCGTCATTCTGGGTAAAAGCTTCAATCGTAAGAGAATCGGATTTCAACTCATTATTCTATTTATCAGATGCATGGGTATGGAAGGGAGACCCGAACGACGAAGATTATGAAGAAATGATGGCATTATTCAGACAAAAGAATAAAATAGCGAGAGACTCAGCAAGATGGATTTTGATGAGAACACTTCCGATTTATTGCAGAACAAAGCAGATTCCATTCCTGAGACCAGGTTCAGACGAACCTATTTCGATGCCGACATGGAATGCAAGACTTTCACCTCCAGGGAAATATATCATTATTGGTGACATATTTGTTCCGGGTGGCGACCTTGAACCACTTAACGATACAACATATAGTACAATTAATATGACATTCGGACCAATGTTCGCATATCATCCAGTAACAGACGTAAATAACTTGCGTAAGGCAACAAATGATGTTTCGGCTATGATTGGTGAATTCGGAAGAGGTCTGACAATGAGAGGTTATAAGATGGGTGGACTTTCTTATGCAAACTGGATGCAAAACTATCCTTCTTGGGAAGTTGGTGATGCAGGTGGTGACGGAGGTTCAGGTAACTTTGCCATGAAGTTCGAACTAACATCTGAAGATACAATCTTTGGGTACGGTGCTTACTATGCAACAAAGAATCAGCATCCTGACTGGGTATCTTACAGAATGTTCGATGGAGACGAAATTCCATCAAACCAGATACCTGGCTCTTTGGTACAAGCACAGCGCGGTTATGACCAAATTACTGATTCAATGGGTAGATGGAATGAATTTGTATTTGTAACATTACCAAACCCAATAGTTTTGAAGAAAGGGATATATTGGGTAGCTGTAGCTCAGTTAGCTGAAGCAGGTATTGAACTTGGTGCATCGAAATCAAGAATGGGTATGCGTTGTACAAACATTTACTTCCACAACCCACAAACTGCTGATAAGAACGGTAGTGCAGGTATTTATCTGAATCTTGAAAAATCATTCAGGATAAGGGAGAAATTCGGCAACCAGACAAACAAAAACTTCTTTGCTTATGAAAACGGGCAAGGTAGTGGTGCATGGGAACCATTCACATCAACAATCGGAAACCCTGGATATGCTCATATGGACCATCAAGGATATACACCATTTGATGGACAGACAGCAACAGTATCACGTGGTTCATGGTTGCCTTTGATTGTTCCTTATCTTGGTCCGAGAACATACAGCACATCATATCCTTTCAAAGATTGTGATATTCCTGTTGAATTGACATACTTCAAGGGTTCAGTACGTCAGGGAGCTATTGACCTTATCTGGGAGACAGCATCTGAAGTAAATAACCATGGATTCTATGTCGAAAGAAAAGTTGTCGGAACAGAGAACAGCGATTGGAACACATTACCTGAATTTGTTAGCGGACATGGAACATCGAATATTCCACATGAATATAATTATGTTGATACAGATGTAAAACCAAACACAACATATCAGTATAAGTTAAGACAAGTTGACCTTGACGGGACACAATCATGCGACGATTTCTCAAATATCGTTACATTGACTTACACCGAAAAGGGAAGCATTGTATTGATGCCAAACTCACCAAACCCATTCAACGATGGAACAAACTTAAGCTTCTCAATACCAGAGAACGCAAAGGTAACATTGGAGATACTTGATGTTTATGGTATGGTAGTTAAGACATTAGTTAATGATAATATGTCAGCAGGTACTTATGCAAAAGCATGGATGTCTGATGACAACCACGGAAACAAAGTTGCCAGCGGAACCTACATTTACAGATTGACTGTAGATGACAAGGTATTGACTGGTAAGATGTCTTTGGTAAGATAATATTAGATAAATATTATCAGATATATTGCCCTCTGCTTAGTTGCAGGGGGCATTTTTTTTGTATAATCACTTAGAAGTGAATGGGACATTTAAAACAAAGAATGAGAAATTTCGTTATTTTTATTAATTCAAAAGCAGAAAATTATTTATTTACTTTTAAGGAGAGATATTATGATAAAAAAATCAGTAGAAAAAGCATTAAACGAGCAGATAACCCGTGAAATTTACTCATCTTTGCTTTATTTGTCAATGGCAGGTTATTATACAAATAAAAACTTGTCAGGATTT
>RCNQ01000017.1 GCA_003731675.1 Bacteroidetes/Chlorobi group bacterium ChocPot_Mid | reverse complement strand
CTTCCATCAGGAATAATTGGAATAATAGAGTCCAAAGTAGCTAAACACGATTTATCATTATGGTCACAATTATTAGGATATATTCCTTTACAAAAAATTCCAATATGATTTTCATTTGGGTCATTATAATTTTCAGAATTATCATCTGTGTTCTTATAGGTATCAAATTCAACGACAAAACTATTTGGAATATTTTTAAAACCTATTCCTCCCCCCACAGAACCTAATGCTTTGGAGGAATGATTCTGTATTACAAAACAAATACCATCAGCACCAGGATATTTCTCATATACATATTTATCTTCACCATTTGATAGTCTGAATGAAAATTCAGTTTGAAATCCCTTTTTTACTGGCACTTTAAATTTATACCAAGATGAACCGTTTTTCCATTTTTGAGAATCTGTTAAAACAATCGTTGAATCAATTATTGAGGAATTTCCATTCAAAATGATATTAGAATTTGAATCAAATTTCTTAAACTCAAAAGCAGTTTCATCGCATTTTTCAACAATTTCATCATCATTTAAAGCTCTTTTATAAATTTTAACATCATCTATCGCTCCATTAAATCTCGTTGATGTTCCACCACCATTCCCCCACCAATGCCTCGCTAAACCAGCATTACTCCCAACTACATTAACACTTTGTGATATTGAATCAATTTTCTTCCCATTAATATACGCTTTTAAAGTCCCATTTTTATAAACCATAGCATAATGTACCCATTCATTAACGAATTTTGAATCAAAAAGGATATTAATTGGACTTATTGAATAATCAAGCTTAGCACCAACCGCAAATTGTAAATAGAGAATACCATCATAATAAGGATATCTTACGTGATTAATTAAACCTAACCACCCCCTATCGTGGTCACCAAACCATATAAATGCTTCTCCACCATTATGTGTTAATCCATAATATTTTACCCAAAGTGTTATTGTGAATTCATTGTATTTTTTGAAATCTATCATCGGTAAAATTATGTGACTTCCTTCATCTGTATTCACACCTGAACCTTTAAATTCGAAGGCAAAGCCCTTATCATCAACACCTGGAATTAACTTTGGATTATTAACAAGCAAACCATCATAACCGTTTCCACTATGGTCTTTTGCTGTTCCATCATCAAAATGCCACCAAGCAATCAATGAAGTATCGTATTGTGCTGATAATTTTAGACATGCTAAAACAAAAAGGATCGAAATGATTACTCCTCTCCTCATAAAATTCTTTCTTTATAAATTTGCCTTTAAAAAAATTAAATTTAACTAATATTCCTTTATAAAAAAAATTATCTTTATATTATTTATTTTATCACCAAAAATGTAAAACGTACAATTTTTTTTATATCTTTTTGTTGCTTAAATTGATATTTTTTGAATTAATAATTTTAGAAAAGCTATGAGAATTAGAAAAATCTTCAAATCATTTTTATTGCTGTTGTGCTTTGCTGTTTTTGTCTCAGGATACACTCGAAGCATAGAAAAAAAATACTCTCTTAACTTTGACAACGGCATCAAATCTGAACTCAAAGTCACTCAATTCAACGGAAAAGATTATATCAATCTTGACGATGCTTTTATTAATTTTTTTAGTGACTGCGACTACAATAAACAAAAAATGCTCATTACCTTTTCAGGAAATCAACTGGTATTTTCTCCAACCTTCTATGTTGCTTTCCACCAAAAAAATTCGATAAAAACCTTCCAGATGAGTGAATCAGCAATATTTACCAATAACAACCTCTATCTGCCTTTTCATTCATTTCTTAAGTCACTGGAATCTTTCGATATATTCAAGATTACAAAAAGTCAACTTTCTTTAACCATTAAACGTATCATCAATTCAAAAGAAAGCTTGTCTCAAACGGAGTTAACGGAATTGAAGGATAATCTTGTCAATCCAAATTTTTATTTGCTACCTCCTAAACTAAACAGACAACTACCTTCTGAAATTGAATCATTAGACAAAAACCTGATTGCTGATAAATCAAAAGACATTGCACAACAAAATCAAAAATTACAGGGATTATGGTTTATCAAATCCTTTGCTGAACAAAAAAATAATTATATAGATATACATTTCATAGCAAATGACATCATCGACGTTTACCATCGCCCGGAATGTGAAGGAAAAACTGTTATAATCAGAATACCTAATGCTAACAATAACATATCGGATTTTTCAAAAGCAGAAATCAATCCGATTCTTAAAATAACACCATCAAAAGTAAAGAACTTTCAGATTTATACACTTAGTTTAAACGATAATTTAATAAAATGTACATCAAGACGAAATGGAGATAAAGAAATAATCTTCAGTTTATATCCAGCTAATCCACAAAAAAATGAGCAACAAAAAGACATTAAGCAGGAAAAAGCTACTAACAAAATCCCAGAAGAAAAAATCCCGGAAATAAAAGAAATCGAAAAAGCATCTTCTGATGAAAAAATAATAACAAACGAAAAGAATAAACCTGAAATACCTGAAAAAGCCACAAAAACAGAAGAAAAAACAAAACCACAGACACCTACCCCACCGTCTCTTGAAAAAGAAAAGAAAAAATGGGAACTTGACGTCATAGTCCTTGACCCGGGGCATGGCGGAAATGATGCAGGAGCTGTTGGAATATCAGGTACTTACGAAAAAAATATAACCTTAAAGTTAGCACTAAAAGTCAGGGAATTATTAAAAGATGCAATGCCAAAAACAAAAGTCATTTTAACGCGGGAAGACGACACATTCATTGAACTTTACAAGCGTGGACAAATTGCAAACAAAGCAGAAGGCAAGTTATTTATAAGCATTCATCTTAACGCAACGCCAAAAAGACCATCACAAGCTAATGGAGTTGAAACCTACATATTAAGACCAGGAAGAAATGATGATGCAATTAGAGTTGCCAACTTTGAAAACTCTGTAATTAAATTCGAAAAACAATCAGAAAAATACAAAAAGCTTACAGAAGAAGAAGTAATTGTAGCTACGATGGCACAAAGTGCATTTGTAAAGTTCAGTGAGCTTTTTGCAAGATTAGTTCAGGACGAAGTTTGTAAAATAACCAAATTAGAAGATAGAGGAGTCAAACAAGCAGGATTTTATGTGCTGATTGGTGCCTCAATGCCAAATGTACTGATTGAAGCCGCTTTCTTATCGAATGAAGGAGATGAAAGATTTGTTAATTCTGAAGCAGGACAAAACAAAATTGCAAAAGGTATTGTCAATGCAATTTTACGCTATGCCGAAGAATACAATAAGTACTAAATAAATAATAAAGTTTAGAAAATATTTTTTTATAAATTTAAAAAATATTATTTTACACAAAATATAAGTAAACAATTAATTAATAATATGAATTTTAATTTTCAAGAAAAAGACATACAAAGTATTTGTAAGATATTAAATGCAAAATGCCAGGAACATAATGGTAGCTGGACATTGCAATTAACTGATAGCGATACAAAGCAATCGTTAGTTGTATCAATATACAATAATATTCAATTAGGAAAAAATAAAAGCGGGTCATTAATCTCAGTCCAGACACTGCATGGATATTTTGAAATTCATGATTTAATCGGTTATCTCATCTTTGAACCTGATGAAGTAATATTTGTACAATCATCAATTGAAGCTGTTTCATGTATGATAATCGGTAAAAAATGTACTTGTTCACTATTTACTAATATTAACAAAGAAATATTAAAATCAGATTTCAACACGTTAGACCCTGCTGTACTAATGTCAGCTATGCAACTTTCACTGACAGAAAGCATACTTCAGAATGATTAAACTATAAATATAAATATTTCGTCAAAATGAAAGTAGAAATAAATATTTACAATGATTGTTCTTTTAAATATCTACCCAAAAAAAAGGTTATAAATTCATTAAAAAATGTATTTAAGTATGAGAATTTAAGAAGTAATGTGTTTGTCAATATTATTTACATTACTGATAAAGAAATTTTGAAAATAAATCGTAAATACTTAAAACATAACTCTACAACCGATGTTATAACTTTTTTCTTAGGAGATGAAAAAAATACATTAGAGGGGGAAATCTATATAAGCATTGATACTGCAATTAAACAAGCAAAACAATACAAAGTTTCCCTCACTAACGAAATAAAAAGATTAGCTGTTCACGGTGCATTACACCTGATTGGTTATGATGACAATACTATTGATAAACGAGAAATAATGCATAATTTGGAAAATAAATATATAGGAAATTATCGATAAGATATGTACGAAAGAATTGTAGAAATAATAGCATTCGTAATGTCTGAACTCAAACATAAGAAGCAGATTAGCGAAATCAATATCGAGGAATTACAAAAAAAAGGTTATTCCGAAAATGAGATTTCAACTGCCTTCAGCTGGGTAGCAGATAGATTTGAATTAGCCGAAAAACATGTATCTCAGGCAGAATTCATTAATAAAGATTCTTTCCGTATTTTACACGAAGGTGAAAAAGAGCTATTTACAAAAGAAGCATTAGGTGACTTATTCAACTATCATTCATTAGGATTATTATCCAACGAACAAGTTGAAATCCTAATTGAAAATACAATGCTAAACGGATTCCAAATTATTGATAGTTTAAATTTAAAATATTTTGTAGCAAACA
>RCNQ01000016.1 GCA_003731675.1 Bacteroidetes/Chlorobi group bacterium ChocPot_Mid | reverse complement strand
GTTTATGCCAGTCCCAAAGTTCTTGCAAAGTTTTTATGTCTGAAGAAATTGGATTTGATTCACTAAATGCTTCGGCAATTGTCAGTGGAAGATTATGTTGATGGTAACTTTCAAATGTCCTCCTTGGGTTGTATGCAAGTGATGAACTGAAATAGTCGTTCGTATAGTCGTAATGATGTGAATGAATAAAATTATCCCAACGTTTTACACCTTCTTCTTCTGGTCTAATGTCGATAATTTCAAATTGCTCCATATTTCTTTTGCTGGCTGTCCCCCAAGCTGTATTCATAAGACTAACCGCCTCAACATCTGTGTCAGGAGCTCCATATCCGAAAACAGTTACTCGTTTTGTGCTGTCCTCGTGAAGCCAAACTTTTACTCTTTCCCATTCCATACTGATAAATTCGTCTTGTGTGTAATTTTTCTGTGAAACAGGATATAAAAGCGGAGTTGGTTCAAACAAACCACCGTCTCTCCTCATTTGCATACCTGCTGGTCCACATCTTTTGTCCTCTTTGCTATAACCGATAGAAACAGAACCGTGTAAAAAAGATAAATACGGCATGTCTGCAATGTGTCCGTTTCTACAAAATGCTTGATATAAAAACGGGTCCCAATTAAATGTTGCTATTAGGTCTCTTGGTCGAAGTGAAAGAACTAAGAAGTCGTAAATGGTCGCTTCGTTTTCGGGCAATTTCATATCCTTGAAATAGTCGTAAACTCGATTTTGGATTTCAAGAATATCGTCTGAGTTAGGATTATCGTTGTGTAAGTTGGTATAAAGTTGCTCGAAATTTTTTGCTCTCAACTTTTTAGGAAGGCTGTCCACGATGTCGGATAGTCCTACAAGGTCAATAAAATTATCCATTGAGGGTAGTCGTTTACCAGTAGGTTCAGGATTTCTAAATGTCGAGGCTATACTTGCTCCTGCACCTAAAATTACAACGTGTCCACCGCCTCCATAAACAGTCTTAATTCTATCTTCTTTTGTCTTTGCCATACCTAAAGTATATTATTCGCCAGCTCTTAAAAATATCGTTAATGGTGTTCTGCTCCAACTCCTCGATAACATTGGTTTCATTGGAGCCATCTCCTTCATGCTTTTCATTGGCTTCATACTTTTCATTCCTTTCATTCCCTCCATAGATGTCATCATATTAACTGCATCCTTTTGTGCACCGACAGCATTACCATTATGGTCATAAATAATTCCATCAATATACCAACCAAGATGGCTTCCATTGAAACCGTATACATGCCATACACTATTAGAGTTTGAGAGGTAGGCAACTGGGTCACCGTCCCACAAATAAATTGTTAGGTCATCCGCGATGTATGCTTTTGCATCCCCATTTTTGTCAAAAAGTGAAGTTTCATTGCCTCCGTAATTTTTGAATGAGGTCAAAAGGAGGAATGATGCGAGAACTGTTAGAAAGAAAATTTTTGATTTCATATGTTTTATTTTTTACTTGTTTATTATTTATTTATCTGCATAACGTCAACACTGTCGGTTGTAATAGGGTGACGCATAACGTTTTGCGTGTTGCCGCAGTTGGCGATTTCGGAGCATTTCACTGTCAACCTGCACAAAAGTTTTATAGTAGCACTCAGCTTTACTTTTGTACTTCACCGCCAATTGTGACAACACGCTGTTATCGGCTGCCCTTCTGTCTTTCGTTATTTTACTCGCCATAAATTTCTTTCAATATTTCGTCTAAACGTGTGTTTAAATCTCCGTTAAAGTCACTGTTTGGCACATTTAAAGTGTTAAGCACGTCTTGAAATCGTCTATAACCGCCATCATTTCTCAATTCTATCCACTGAACATTTAGCATTTCAGCTTGCTTTTTATTTTTATCTGAAAGTTTATCTGCTAAAAAAATGGCTGGCTCTCTTGCAAAAATTGCATCTGCACTTTCCGGATTCCCTTTGCCCATTAACTTTACTTCAGTTCTAAGTTTTTTACCATCCCTTGAAAGCACATAAAAATCTACTTCTCTGAAACTGTCGGGGTTATCATCTTGTGTGTGATATTCAAACGGAACATTGAAAAGCTTACAGAGTGTAGTCATTAGAGGCTTTTCAACTTGTTTACCAACTGCACTCCACATACCGCCACGAATTTCTGCTCGTTTAACTGCAATGGTATTAATTACGATTAAACTCTCGGCTACTGTTAAATCAACTGCAACGTCTTTGAATTTTATGGAAAGTTTTATTTCAAAACTATTACTGTTGGAAACTAAATCGTTTATAGTCTTTTGCAACCTATTGTAGTTATCATAAGAGGCTTTAATAACGACTTCTTTTCTAGATGAGTTGAAAGCATTGGTAATTGATTTCATATTCAATCCTGAATTGATTGCAATTTGTTCTTTCGGTAAATCAGGATTGAGAAACACTTTCTTATACCAATCAGATTTTTCTCCAAGTGTATCTATTTTTGCATAAACAACTTGCTTGAAAAAGCTAATGCAATAATCAAAAAATATTTCGTCAATAATTATTAAAACTTCATCTCTGTAATCTTGATTTGAAATGACTTTTTTGATGATATTTTTCTTTGCGTCTGTATTTAATGGCATAATTACTTTATCGTTTCTTTGAACTCTTCAAGAGTTAAATATTTTGTTTCAATTTTGTCGAACATTTCCTTTGATTTTTTTGATTTTATATAATCAAAGTATGTTTTATCTTTCTCTGTCAGAAAAAAATATCGTCCCAAACTTTTTGCTGTTTTACCGACTGTGCCGCTACCTGCAAAAGGGTCAAAAACTAAGTCTCCTTTAAATGAGTAATACTGAATGACTCTTTTACAAAGTTCTACCGGGAAAACTGCTGAATGAACTTTGTCGAAACAAGGGTCAATTTTCCAAACATTTGTTGTTTCGTATCCTTCGGGAACTTTGCTGTCTTGGACAGTTTGCCAATCATATTGGCGTATGTTCCAATCTAAAAGTTTATCGGTTGATTTTCTGTAAACCATCAAATACTCAGTAACTGAATTAGGTTTATAAGCAAGTGGTTTTCTGTGTTGTTGGAAGCCACCAATACGATTTTTTACACTTGCTTCAGGTTTCATCCATACGATGTCGTCAATAAACTCCCAACCCATTTCCATCAAGTAGGGATGAATGTCGAAAGGAATTGGATAGCGTTTACTACTGTGTGCTCTACTAATTCTCGGAATTATTATGGGAGAAGTGTTTAATACTAAAAACCTGCCTTCTTTTGTAATACGGTGAACTTCTTTAAACACTTCAGCAAGAAATTCTAAATATGCTTTGTAGCTTGGATATATTGAGTAATCTCTTGCGTTGTAGTATGGCGGAGATGTGAATGTCAAATGAATACTTTCATCTTTGAGTAATTTCATTGTTTCAATCGTGTCAGCATTAACGACTACATTTTTTAAGTAGTTGTATGTTTCGGTGTGTGGTTGAGCTTTTTTGTCTTTCTGTTCAGCGAAATATTCTTTGTAGATAACAGTCCGAACCATTTCGTTTTCGTGATTTAACAATGATTTTAAGCTAGCATCAACTTGGCTATCTCCTTTGAATAAAAGTAGTCCACGAATAGCTTGGCAAACAATTTTGGGGTCATTGTCTTGCAAAATTTCTGTCAATATAGTTCGCCCTTCCCTTGTTCTCATTCGTCCAATTGATGATACAGCTTCACGTCGTACGTTTGTGTCGCTGTCGTGTAGGGCAGTTTGCTTTAAAAGTGGTAAATATTCTTCATTTCCCAATTTTCCAATGGTCTTAATTGCCCAAAGTCTTACGGTCGGATTTTTATGTCCAAGTAAATCAGGCAGGAAACTTCCGTCAAAGTCTTTCGGCAATTGTCCTAAGTTTTCAAGAATGAAAGTCAACGAACCGCTATTTTGATAGTTTTTAATAAGTTGTCCAATAGCACCATTGCCATTGTTTTTCAGTTCTTTGATATATTCTTTTGTTAGCATTGTTTTTTGTTAATTAATGGCATTCAAAGTTACTTTTTTAGCTATCAAAACTTACTATAAATTTCTTTAAGTTTTAAACAGTTTTAAATTTTAGTCAATCAATTATGATGTTGCACTGTCGCAAAAACAGGGTTGCCGATAACTTGTTTATACCAGCCATAAACATGCATATATACAACAAATGTTTGCTGGCTTTGTGCCATAAATAGCTGTGTTTATTTCCTGCCCAAATATAAAAAATTTTTTATTATAAATCATCAAAAGGACTTTTTATTTGTTGAATATTCTTTGTGCTTACGTGCGTATATATTTCAGTAGTTCTGCTGCTGCTGTGTCCCAATAATTCCTGAATGTAACGAAGATCAGTGCCGCTTTCTAATAAATGCGTAGCATAGCTGTGTCGCAACCAGTGCAAACTTACCGGTTTAGTAATATTAACTTTTACTAATGCTTGTTTTAATACATTGGCTAAACTTCGTTCATCATATTTCTCATTTTTAATCTGTCCTTCAAATAACCATGTCTTGGGTTTGTATGCCGCATAATATTCTCTTAACATTAGTAATATCTTTTGAGATAGCGGAGCAATTCTATCTTTTTTACCTTTCGCCTGCTTTATAATTACCACGTTGCGCTTAGAATCAATATCTGCTGGTTTCAGATTTAACAGTTCACTTCTGCGCAAGCCGCAGCTATAAATTAAAGAGAGCATAGCTCTGTGTTTGATATTACTATGTGCATTTAAAATTTGCTTTACTTCTTCTTTGCTTAAAACATTTGGTAACTTATGTTCACGTCTTGGTCTCTCAAGTTTATCAACATCAAGGGCACAATGTACAACTTCTCTAAAGAATAGTTTAATTGCATTAACAACCTGGTTTTGATATGAAAAACTTAGACCCCGTTTAATAATACATTCATTAACATAACGTACAACATCATCGTTGGTAACGCTTTTAATTGGTTTGGGGTATGTAAAAGTTAAAAATGATTTTGCTGCATCTAAATATGTGTTGATGGTTGATTCGCTATATCGTTTGTGAGTCATCCATAATTTTAATTTAGTTAAGTCTTGTTCTATCTCTAATGGAATTGATGTCTGAATTTTAAGATTTTCTTTTTTCTCCCCACTTTTTTGAATATTAGTTATTTCTTTTAATCCAGAATAATCTATAAATGCTTTTTCCTTTAATAAGGCAAATAATTTACTTAAATCAAATTCATTTTTTTTAATATACCATTTGCCTTGTGTATGGCTCCACCGTGCGACTCCCAAAGTTTTAATCGCAGCTATTAACTCCGCATCTTTTGAGAAAGTTAAAAACACAACCTCATTGTTGTGATGGTTGCCTTGTTCAAGTATTATCTTTGATTTCATTATCGGATTTGGGAAGATTGTAAAAGTATCAACTAAATAAAACGCCTGTTCACAGCTTCGCCACGTAAGTCACATCAGCACATATTTGTGGCTACTTAAGTGTTAATTTTATTTGAAAAACTTATGCACGTTGTTTGTTCAAAGTAAAAATAAAGGATTGCCTTGAGAATGTCAATCAGAACAGCTTGTTGTTTTAAGCATTTTTGAAACTCTCAACTTGGAACCAAATGAAATTTATTCCTTACTTTCAATAGCCTTGATGATGTGTGGCAAAAAGCATATTTATACTTAAGTTTGCAGAAATATTTTAGCAGAGTTAATGAAAAATAAATTTTATAACGACTTTGATTTTGAACGTTTAACAGAAAACAAACGGGAAAAAGATTACCGCACAGCTTTTCAAAATGACCGCGACAGACTTATACACTCATCTGAATTTCGCAGGCTGCAGGGAAAGACACAGGTTTTCATTCCGGGTGAATATGATTTTTACCGCACGCGTTTGACTCACTCAATTGAAGTGGCACAAATCGGCAGGTCAATTTGCAATTTCCTGAATCAAAAGCATCCTGATATTTTTAATGACGAATATTTTATTGATCAGGATTTGGTCGAATCTGCCTGTCTTTCTCATGATCTCGGGCATCCGCCTTTTGGCCATGCGGGTGAAAGGACTTTGAACAAATTAATGAAAACTTACGGCGGATTTGAAGGCAATGCACAGACTCTGCGTTTGCTCACAGAAATTTTTTACACAACAGAAAATGGCAGGCGCGGAATGAATCCAAGCCGGGCATTTCTTGATTCAATTCTGAAATACAAAGCTTTCTTTTCTCAGTTTGAAAATCCAAAGCATCATTTTCTTTATGACTATCAGCAGGAATATGTGAATTTTATTTTCGGCGGAAAGAAAATTCCGGATGAACTTCTTAAGCCCGAAAACATTAACGAATTTAAAAGCATTGAATGTCAGATAATGGATTGGGCTGATGATTCGGCTTATGCAACAAATGATATTGTTGACAGCATTTCAGGAAGTTTTATCACAATCATGAAACTTGAGCGATGGCTTGAAAAAAATGATGATTCACTTTCACAAAATCAGAAAGATATTGTTAAAGAAATAATCACATGGATAAGGAGAAGAGAATTCAAACCGAAATTTGGCTCGGAAATCGGAAGACTTATTGAATCATGCGGAATTACCGAAAGACAGACATTTATGGATGACTTAACCGAACGCTATAAATATCAGCTTGTTGTTAGCAGTGAAGCTATCGAAAGAGTTGAGCTTTATAAAAAAATTGCGGTTGAACTTGTCTTTCAGTCATCACAGTTACATCAGATGGAATTTAAGGGTGATTTGATGATTCAGGCAATTTTTAAAACGCTTGAGGATAATTATATCACTGATTTGAAAGAGATGAATCTGCTGCTTGAATTCACCGACAGAATTATCAGAAACGAAAAAGACATTAATAAAAGAGCACGGCTTGTATGTGATTTAATTTCAGGAATGACAGATTCATTTGCGATGACAAATTACAAGCGTCTGTTCGACCCCGATTACAGTTCAATAAAGGATTACATTTAATGGCAGTACCGAAAAAAATAAAACTCGTGAAAGATGAATTGCTTATTGTCTGGGATAATGGCAAAGAAAATTATTTCCCGTTGAAATTTCTGCGTGATGAATCTCCTGATGCAACAAACAAAGGTGAAACCATTTTATGGAAACATTATCCCGCAACTGAAAAGCAAAGTGAAGTCAACCGTCCCGGTAAATACGAAATCGAAAAAATTGTTCCTGTCGGGAATTACGGAATTCAAATCACGTGGAAAGACGGATATGATTACGGGATTTATTCATGGGACTTGTTTGAAAAGTGGGCTGACTTTTTAGATATAAAACGCTCACTTCGGGAATTTGATAAAAATAATCATGGGCAAGAGAATTAATTTCTTAGACATGTGAAGGAATGGTTTAAAAGATTCGAAATGTCACACTGAGCCTGCCTGACGAAGTCATAAACTAATAAATTTCTATAACGTAGTCAGGCAAAGTCGAAGTGTAATTTTATTTCAACCCAGATTTGTCATTAGAAATATTTTTTTAATATAATAATAAAGTGCGACCGAAATGAATTATTCAGACATTATAGATCTTCTACGAAGATCATTTTTTATATCGTTATCATCAACGTTACAATAATCGAATCCGTCTCCGTCATCCGTCAACTGACGGAGACGGATGACGGAGACGGATGATAAACTACGATGTTCTTGAAAAATCCGATTATAATTTGACAGATTATTGACTTCGTAGAAGTCAAATAATTGTAACAAAATTATCAATCCCAAATATTAAAACCTCGTAGAGGTTTAATATTATTTGACAATTTTTTGTTGACTAATCTGCATTAAAGCCATTTCCTCACAAGCGGCAATCGTTTTGTCGAAAAACTCTTTTTTGTTCCATTTGTTTTTCTTACAAAAATATTAACCCAGATTAGTCAATAGAAATATTTTACGATTGACAAATCCG